>JADGOF010000173.1 GCA_017883105.1 Acidimicrobiales bacterium | reverse complement strand
GGCCATGCGTCCACGAAGATGACCCTGGACAGGTACGGGCACGCCCTGCCGGCCGGTGGGGAAGCAGCCGCAGCCGTCATGGGGGCGTTGCTGCCATGATGTCGGCCGCCGAGGCTTCGCCCGGGCCACCGGTCCACTTTGAAAAAAACCTTCTGCCCAGGGACTTAGCGGCCCAGGACGACGAACCCGACTGTTACACCATCGCGATACTGTGCGAGCACGAGGTGAGAAATATGAGCAAAGCGGTGACCGCGGCGGACTACCCCGATCCGGTCGTGTCGAGCGACGCCCTGACCGTTCCCGACCTGGCTCCGCTATGGCTGGCGGCACAGGCCCGGGGCCATTCTGCCGTTGCGGTCCACTGCGAAGAGAAAGCCGGCCGCTGGTCGGCCGCCGTTTACGAGGACGCCGACGTGAGTGTCGTGGTCGAGTACCACGGCCGGGATCGTCGGGCTGAGTCGGACGAGATGAGACTTGATGAGGCGTGGAAGATCCCGGCAGCGGGATTGATCATCGACAAGATGGGCGCTCCGATCTCGGGAACGACGTTGGCGCTGTTCGCGGCCATGACGCCGCAGTCGAAGACCAGTTTCGGTGCCTTCATCATCGATCAGCGAGGCTCGGTCGGCGGATTAGCCAGCCGCCGCCTGCTTCCGGGCGGGAAGATCGTTGGGGCTGAGATTCGCCGACTGATCAAGCGCTACGCCGATCAACGGGATCGCAACCGAGGGTTTAGGGCGAGAGAGATGATCGCCGTCGCCGGCGACGCTGACCTGATCTTTGACGCTGGCGCTGCGGAGCACCTGCTCAACGACCCGTTCCACCGGGGGACCTTCGGTTTTCCACTCGCCGCCTGGTGCGCGCGGTGGCGAGACGATGACGGTACGTGGCACTCCGGCGGGAACTTCTCCCAACTCAACCCGTTCCAGCCGACCGCCACCGCGGGATACGCCGCCTTAGCGATCGAGACATGGAACCGAACGAATCCGAACCTGCCCGGCTCCAATGTGTGGGAGCGCCCGCTCGATCCCACCGGCAACGTCGAGCCGCCATCCCTTCACAGGCCAATAAAGCCTTCCGGCCGGCCCGCGACGCCTGACCCGAACCGGGCATCCGCAGTGACCGTCAGACGGGTCGCACAGCGGACGGTCACTGCGCGAAGCGGCCCGTGCTCCTCGTGCGCCGCCGAGGCCGTGCTCAATGACGACCACCTCTGCCGGAAGTGCTGGAAATCCGACGCTGTGGCTTACCAGCGACTCCGCGAGGCGAAGGATCCGAGCCCCGGCTACGACCCCGTCCGACGCGGACCCGACGACCATGAATTGAAGCCGCACCCCGACGACCCCCGGAGATGGCTCGATCCGACGCTGGCGGCCGTGCTGGGGCCTGAGGTCGGCCTGGGTGAGGCGGCTGTAAGGGCAGCGCTGGCCGCTGGCGCCGTGACCGAGCAAGAGGCGGCCATCTTCAGCGGCGAGCTGGACGGGTTGACCCAAACGGAGATCGGCGCATCGTTCGTCCTGGATCAGCCCGTGGTGAGCAGGCTCAGGTTGGCCGCTATCAAGAAAATCCAAGATTTCTTGGCGAATCGCGCATAATCCGTCCAACTCGCATCCCTATATAGGTAAGAGACAGGAGGCACCCGATGGCACTTGCGATTCTCCAGCTCGGCGATGTCGAACTGCGTACCACGGATCAACTGACGTGCCGGACCCTGTTCCGGATGATGCGCACCGCCGTTACGGACGACTCCATGTCTGAGATGGTCGACCCACCCCGGCGCCCGGCGCCGGAACCGGCAGTGAGTACCGAACTGACCTAACCCCCGCAGGTCCCTGACCTGCCCCGATCTAATCCCTTCCCTCGGAACCGCCGTCCTTTCCGACTGACCGAGTCGGACGCTTCGGGGCGCCGTCACGTACCAGCCCTGCCCTAATAGCCAGCACTTCCAACCCAAACGGCGTCCGACTCGGGTCACCCCCGAGCACCGGGCGCCGTTGTCGCGCCAGGAGGCCCGAATGACAACCCCGGATCTGATTTCGATTCCCGCGGCAGCTCATCGTCTCGGCATCCACGCTGACACCTTGTACAAACTCGCACGCTCGGGCCAGTTTGAGCCAGCCATTCAAATCGGGGCGCGATGGCGCGTATCGGTTCCGAGGTTGGACCGCTACCTACACGGTGACGCTTCGAGCGTCGCGGAGGTATCGAGTTGACGACAACCTGCGCCAGACGCGACGACGCCCCGGCGTCCACCGGAGCGACCGTCCAAACCAACATCTTCCACCCACATCGTACCCCGGCTATCCGGCTGTCCGTGTCGCTGAAGCGGTTGCTCGTGGAGCAATTCACGCCCGATGCCTTGCGCCAAATTGCTGCGTCCATGGACGACGAGCGCCCCAGGATGGTCGCCCGCCGACGGCTCAGTGAAGCATCGGTCGAGGCGCTGGCCGAAATGATCTGTGCAGGGCATGTGGCCACGATCGGCTGGTGGAAGAGAAATGCCGCCTGAGGCCCCCGCCGTAGACGACGCCCCGCCCTGGGAGCCGCCCGAGGCGACGCTCTCGCCGGCCGGACCCCTGGACGGGGATCGACTCATCCGCCTGACGCCGGCGAGTGCCATCAAGCCGAGACCGGTCCACTGGCTCTGGGAGGACCGTATCGCCTTGGGCACGCTTTGCTTGCTCGCCGGCCGCGAGGGCATCGGCAAGAGCTCCCTCGCCTACGCCTTGGCCGCTCAGATCACAAGAGGCACGCTGCCGGGCATCTACTCGGAGGAGCCGAGAGCGGTCATCGTGGCGGCCACCGAGGATTCCTGGGAACACACGATCGTCCCCCGGCTAATGGCCGCAGGTGCCGACCTCGAGCTGATCTATCGGGTGAACGTCACCATCTGCGGTGGCTTCGACACCGAGATCACCTTGCCCTCGGACCTCGGCCAGCTCGAGGACAGTGTCCGTCAGGTTGGAGCAGCCATGATCCTGCTCGACCCGATCGTGAGCCGGCTCAGCTCTAACCTGGACAGCCATAAGGACGCCGAGGTTCGTCTCGCCCTCGAGCCCCTCACTGCCCTAGCCGATCGGACCGGGGCGAGTGTGCTCGGAATCATCCACGTCAACAAGTCCGGTGGTGGTGATGCCCTCAACATGATTATGGGTTCGCGCGCATTCGGGGCTGTCGCCCGGTCGGTCCTGTTCGCCATGAAGAGCCCCGAGGACGAATCGGTCAAGCTTCTTGGCCAGCCGAAGAACAACCTGGGCCGGGACGATCTCCCCACCCTGACCTATCACATCGTCGGCCAGCATGTCGCCGACACCGACGAAGGCCCGATCTGGACCGGGAAGGTCGACTGGCTCGGAGAATCGAGCCAGAACATCGGTGATGCTCTCATCGCCTCGGGGGATGATCCCGATGCCCGGTCAGCGACGAAGGATGCCGCCGAATGGTTGAGCGATTACCTGACCGATGTCGGCGGAGGTGCGAGGTCGGCTGATGTAAAGAATGCCGCCAAGGCCGTTGGACATTCCGATCGAACCCTAACGAGGGCTCGCCAGAAGCTCCGAATTGCCGCCGAGTCCCAGGGCTTCCCACGGGTGACCTATTGGATTCTGCCGACCGAAACGGCGGCCCGATGAGGTCGTCGAGCGGCCCCATTGCACAGTCAGGCCAAGTGTCCGCAATGAGGACAGCCGGAAATCACAAAACCGCAGGTCAGAGACAGTCGAGCCAAGTGGCTCCTAGGAGACTTATGTATGGCCTAACTACTACTTGGCGTGACTGCAGTCGTGACAGTCGGGCCAGCCAGGCCACCCCCCTATGGGCAATGGCCTCACTGGAGCGGGACCAATGAGTAACGGGCGACCGTTCCGCAGGTCTCACCGATCGATGGGTGACCTCTTCTCTCAGGTAGAGGACCAGCCGATCCCCGGCGGGTGCGACGCGTGCAACGCGTTCCAGACGGTCACCACCATCGACACCGGCATCCACTCACTCACCGTCCATCACGACGACTGGTGCCCGCTCCTGCGGTCTCGCTACGCGGGGACGAACTGATGCCTCGCAAGCACGGAGCAACCAGGGATCGCGCCAAGAGCAAGCAGCCCGCAAGGCGTCGCCGGAACCGGGCCGCAAACAGGGCCCGAGACAGGCGGCAGGCCGACGCCAATGCCGACCGAGGGACGGTCCTACAACTAGACGAACAGAGGAACGACCGACCCGGTGAGTCGTGACCTGGACAGGTACGTGCGGGCAGGCCCGACAACTTCGCATCACTCGCACGCACGACTGCTACTCGGAGCGAGCCGGAACCGGCGCCCCGGGGGGAGCCCACGTGTCGAGTCGAAACTGGTGATCGACAGGCTGGTAGCCACCGTGGCACGGGGGGTGGGGGTCGCGACGGGCTGGCGAGTGCCACTGCAGACCTGCACCGTGTCTTTTTCTATCCGATCGCCCGAGAGGTTCAGCGAACCGTTATCGAAAGGTCCCCATGGCAAAGCCCTGCTCAGTATGCACGTCGCCCAACCGTGCCGACATCGAATGCGCCGTTTCGAACCGAACCAGTAACCGCGAAACGGCGCGCCAGTTCGGGATCAGTGCTTCGGCCCTCGGCCGCCACCGTGCTCACGCCGACATCGCCCCGCCCGATCGGCTTGCGAGCCACCTGGCCGCGTCCGAGGAGCTGATCGCGGCCGTCAAGGTCATCAGGGGTTCGGACTTCAGCGCGCAGGATCAGGCCGAGGCTCAGCATCTTCGGTCGTTGGCGGAAGCGGTCGACGCATCACCGTCCAACATCGCAGCCCTACGAGAATTGCGAATCACGCTCGACGGATTCCGCCACGGAGCGTTCAGGGCCGATCCCTCGGAGCAGTTGGAACTCGCCGAGCTGGTTGCGACACTGTCCGGCCACAGAATGCCCGGCCGCTCGGACCAGCTCTACCGACGCGTCTATGACTCAGTCATCGAAGCCGGCGGGACCCCGGATCAGGCGGAGGTCGCGGCCGGCACCGCCAATGGGCACAACATGAGCTTGCCCAGCACCGGGTTTTGTGACGGCGTCCCGCTCTAGCGCCCCTTGTGTCTCACCCCGAGCCGCCCACTCGATGCAGTACCGCCCGCCAACACCAAAGCGACCGCATCGTGCGGCCGTTCATCGCAGAAAAGGAAGTAGCCACACATGTCCACACTCGACAAAACCGAAGTACGCCGCCAGATCCGCATCCTCACCGACAAGTCCCGCGCCACCGGCCTCACCGAGACCGAGCGGAGCGACTTCGACAAGCTCTGCACGGCGCACGAGGCGATGTGTCGTGCCGAGGCACAGCCCAAGCGGTCCACGGCCACCGACCTACCGGGGATCGTGGCCGAGATCCGTCGACTGGCCCGCAAGAACCGCACTCCAGCCGAGAACGCCAAGTTCGCCGACCTCTGTCGACGGTCCAAGTCAATCAACGAGGCAGGCCGGCGCAAGCAGTCGACCCACCCGGCACCGACCGACGGACGCAAGTCGCTCGACACTGTGACGGCAGAGATCAAGCGGATCTCGTCGAAGGGTGACTCCATGACCGTCGCAGAGGACCGGTACCTCAAG
>JADGOF010000172.1 GCA_017883105.1 Acidimicrobiales bacterium | reverse complement strand
GCCGTCGAGCACCAGGTGGGGTCGGTATCGACAGAGGACATGATCCTTCCGGCTGGCCGGTTCGCTCTCGCTCGCATTGACCACCATGATCGGCTCACCCGGGGCCAGTAGGGCAGTCTCGAGCTTTCGGGCCAGGGGAAACCGGCCACCACCCCGACCTTGTAAGTCGCTTTCACGCACAACGGCACGGAGTTCATTGGGCCGATCGAGTGAAGGCAGCATCCCCAACCTGGCCACATGGTCGCCGAACGGTTCACTGCCTTCGGACGGTGGGGGTCCGGAAAGGAGCCAGGTTCCCACGTCGCCCAAACCGCCTACTCCGAAACTGAGCATCGGCTCCGAGGTCCTGTCCCAGGACGGTGAGAGACTGATCATTCGAGATCCAGGACCGGGCGCGCCGATCCGTAGCGAGCCGTCCACCGGCTGACCTGGACCGCAACCACCAAAGCGCCGGTCACCACGTACATCCACCGCAGTGCGTGACTGTCACTTCCGGACAGCAGTCCATGCATCAGGGTGAGTCCGAAGACCGTGGCGGACACGGTATGGATGGGAAACCAGATCCTTCTCCCGATCGAACCGGCCAGCGCCGCAGTAGCGGCGATCAACACCAAGGCGTAGAAGGCCAGGGTGCCCAAGGCGACTGCGGTCGGTCGGTAGGTGGCGTGCCATGGCACGAATGTGCCGATCCATCCAACGCCCGCGTAGTGGTCCAGAGCAATGGCGGTCAGATGACCCGCCAGCAGGGTGATCGTGCAGGCTGCGAGGGTCACGTGGGCGCGCAATAGTGCTTCCAGCCGGGGCGACCATGTCCGGGTCCGCCAGGGGTGACGAAGCCAGATGCCCAGGACGACCATGGCGGTCAGCGCCAAATAGCAGGCGATGCCCAGTCCACGGCCGAGTATCCACGGCAGCATCTTGTTGTGCAGGAGCGAGGCGTTCCGTTCGGCGAACAGGGTACCCACGAGCATCGACAAGGCCATCACCACGCACAACGTGAACAGACTCCACAGTGCCGACTCCGTCATTCCCTGCACCGACCGACCTTCATGCACGGGCTCCGCGCCGGAACTGTCCGGAACGGGGAGGGTCTCAGGAACCGGTCGCGGCTGAACGACTGGTGCAGTGGGTTCGACCTGCGGCATGGACGGGGTCTGCACGCTCATGGTGCTCTCCAGATGACTTGTTCGGCGAGACCCGGGCTTTCTGTCACCTTGCCGTCGACATCCACCCACAGAGCCGCAACATTCTGCTGACGGACGGCGGTGCCGATACCCTCGCGACCCAACAGGAACAGGGTCTTGCTCATGATCTCTGCTTCGGCCGGATCGCTGGCGATCACGGTCACCGCCAGCATCCCCAGGCCTCCCGGGCGACCGGTCCGTGGATCGATCAGATGATGAACCTCCCGGTCCCCAGACTTCCACTGACGCAGGCGGATGGACGACGTGGCACAAGCGACATCTCTGAGCTCGAGTACGGCGAGCGGGCCTGCGCCCCCACGGGGATCCTCCACCCCGACACGCCAGCCGTCACCATCCGGGCCGGGTCCACCGCACATGCAGTCGCCACCGGCGTCGACCAGAAATTCGTCGAGGCCGCCATGGAGGCGTTCGGCGGCCCATCGCACGGCGAGTCCCTTCCCGATACCCCCGAGGTCGATGGGCAGTCCGCCCAGATGGACCTGCGGATACGGTCCTCCCCGAAACCGCGGCTTCCACTTGCCCATCCGACGACGCCGGGACGATGAATTGGCAGTCACCACCGGCTCGTCGGCGAAGGGAAGACTGCGGTCGTAGCCGAGGTTCACCAGATCCCGAAGGATGCGGGGATCGAATCGGCCGCCAGTCCGCCCATAGGCGGCGTGGGCCTCCAGAATCGCCCGGTACAACAGGGTGGGGACATCGCGCCAGCGGTCAGGTTGAGCATTGAGCTGCATCAACGGGCTGCTCGCGGCAAACCTGGTACATGCCGCATCGACCGCGGGGAACACTCCCAAGGCATGATCGATGGTGGCGCGGCCACCTCGGGTGTCACCCCTCGACCGGCCATGGATGGTGATGGCAGAGGCCATCGCCTGCACCACCCCCACCAGGTCGCTCTCGATTGTCTGCGTGACGGGCTCAGGGCTTGGCAGGGGAAGCTCCTGTAGTTGCGGTCACCGGCGGCGGGCTGGGGGCCGGCGCCACCACGGGAGCAGGGGCCGGGGCCGGGGGTGCGGCCGCTGGTGGCGGTGAGGCCGCAGGTGCCGCGGCGACCGGGGCAGAAGCGGACGCCGGTGTGGCGCTGCTCGCGTTCGATTGCACAGGGACACCCGATGACGAACCACCCGAGGATGTGGATGAGTACGACTGTCCCCCGGACGGAAGCGCCGAACCAGCTGCCGTGGTGCTCGGCACTCCCGTGGCGGCGTTGGGGCTGGTCGTCGCCGTCGCGTTCGCAGCTGGCGCGTTGAGCACGGCAATCTGCTTGCTGGTGGTGGCGATCGATTGCCAGAGCTTGGCGATCGCTGCTTCATCGGCGGCAATCTGCTTGGCTTGGACTGCCTTGGCCGTCGTGGTGGCACTCGCCGTCACGGGAGCGGAAGAACCCACGGCCCACGAGAGAGAGAGTCCGGTGACACCGACGGTGGCCGCCGCCACCACCGCCGATGGGACCGAACCCTTGCGGCGCCGTACCGGCCTCGGGTGGGATCGGGGGTCAGCCATCGTGTTGCGTCCCACTGGTCGACGCCGGAACACCCCCGTCGTCACCACCGTCGTGGCTCGGGTTGGTGGTGGACGTCACGGTGGTAGTCGTCTCCGGAGGCTCGGTCGTCGTGGTCGGATCTTTCGGCTCGGTGGTGGTCGGCACGGTCGATTGTCCGGGGTTCGACCCAACGGGAAGCTGCCCGTCATGACTCTCCGGAGCCGGGCTGGACGTCGTCGACGGGCCATGGCTTTCACCCGATACTCGTGCCGGTTCCGTGGTGACCGATCGCGACACCGTGGTCTCCGGAGTCGCTTCGGGCGCCGTTGCCGCCCGGGCGCGGTGGGAAAGGAGCGAGGCCTCGAGGCCCTTCTCCTGCTGCGTGAGCTCGGCGACCTGGTGATCAAGTTGCACGGTCTCCGCTGAGGTCGCGGACTGCGGTGCGCTGACAGGGGAAGACGCGGCTCCCGCTGCTGTGACCACTCCTGTGGCCACACCGCCGGCCGCGGCCACCGCCATGATCCACTTCTTCGCCGAACTCGACTTGGTTGTCATAGCATTTCCTCCTCTTGCGGTACGACTCTTGTCGACCGTCTTGGAGAGCAGCTTGATCCATCTTCCTAAGTCGATGATGAAGCAGTCATGAGAGTTCTCTCACCGAAACACCCGATGAAGGACGGCCGGAATCACCGGACCTCCCCTGACTACGGCACCCATGCAGGGCCTCCGCCTCCTTGACCGATGGACAAGTGACCTTTGGCCCTGGGACCCAAGTCAGCGACGGACGATAATCAAAAGAACGGACAGGAGGTGGGGCGATGTACTCAGTCGTCGTCTACGAATCGATGTTCGGGAACACGCATCTGATTGCGCAAGCCATCGCCAACGAGTTCGGGACACCGGAGCAGGTGTTCGTGGTTCCCGCGGACGAAGCCAGCCCAGCGCTGCTCGAAGGTGCCCGTCTTCTGGTGGTCGGCGGTCCCACTCACGCGCACTCGATGAGTCGTGCGAGCACTAGGCAAGCCGCGATCGATGCGGCTCGGAAGTCGCACGGTGATCTTGACCTTGACCCGGCTGCCGCCGGATTGGGGCTGAGGGACTGGCTGGGATCGCTCAGTGGATTCACCGGGAAGGCCGCGGCCTTCGACACCCGCGTGAATGGTCTGGCATTTCTCACCGGTCACGCATCGAAGGCGATAAGCAGGGAGTTGAAACGGCATGGGTTCCGGCTCGCTGCACCGCCGGAGAGTTTCCGAGTCGACAGGAACAACCACCTGGTGGATGGCGAAGAGGAGCGGGCGGCTGCGTGGGGCAGGGTGCTCGCCGAGTCGATGGCAGAGAAGGGGATATCTGCCTGAGATCGGACAGGTCTGGGCTCACGGTTTGGTTAGCCGGCGAAGGTGCGGCCGAGAGTCTGGTTTCGAAATGCCTAACGTCATTTTTCGGTGCCGAGCGCACAGTGTCTGGTAGATGGAACAGTCGATCAGAGGAGGATGCAGTGGGCCGGAAGATCGCAGACTGCCAGGATTTTCCCAGTGAGAGCGGTTGCACGCTTACGATCTCGGGCGAAGAGGACGAGGTGGTCAACGCGGCAACCCAGCACGCGGTATCCGTTCACGGACATGAGGACGCGGCCGAGGTCCGCGACTGGCTGCGTGAGAACCTCAAGGACGAGGTAGCTTCTATCTAGCCAGGTCAATGCCTCAGACTTCCGTCAACGATCGCTTTCCATGCCCTATCTGCCACTGATGACAAAGTCGCCGATCACTACCTCAGCGTGGCTGGTGTCACACGTCTCTGTCGTCGATATGGTCCAAGGCAGCGGCCTCCGTGAACCGAGTGCGCGCGGCATGCTCGGTTCCCATGTTTGTCGCATCGGCAATCGCTTGCCAGCTCCACCCTTCCCTCCTGAGAAGACCCACAATGCTCTGAAGTCGGTCATCGAGGTCAGCAGACAACTGGCGACATGCCGTGAGCGCCAGTTCGGGCGATCCCCTGTAAGCGAGCTGGAGCAACTCGGTCTGGACTGGCAGTTCGACATTCTCGGTCGAGATTGGTTCGGACTCTGGAAGTGCGGCCGATTCTTGGTTTGCCGGTTGAGCGGAAGAGTCCATCGATCACCAGATCCTTTGAACATGACGATGCAATTGTCGAGTTGTACTCCAAGCCTCACGGCTGCGCGCGACGGTGGGAAGAGCACTTGGTCCCTATTCCGGTGGCAAGACCGACCCCCACCCATCGGAAAGTACCGGAAGCGCGAAGCCCGCATCGGCCGGTACCAAGGCTATCCCCCACATTCCCCGTCCGCCTTTCTGCACCTCCACTCTTCCGGTGGAAGCAAAGCGATGCAGGCGTCCTGGGCGATCCCGTGCCGAACAATCCATGTTCGCGGTACGGTTCAACACGTGACCGCCTTCACTGATCTGCTCAGATCCTTCGGTCAGGCAGAGCACGCCAACAGGGCCGTGGCCGACTTGGAACAGGCGCACATGAGCGGCCCACACGAAGGCCTGGGGTTGGCGCTCCAAGAAGCCAGGGACGCACATCAGCTTGCCGCCGAGGAGTGCCAGAGAATGATCGACTCGCTGGACGCCTGAAGGTCAGCAACGCCGCAAGATCCGCCTCTCGACATAGACCCAATCCATGCATTCCCGAGCCGGTGAAAGCCCATGGGGCATGATGGGCCAGATGCGGGATCCGTTCCGGAGGGTGAGGATTGGCCTGGCGGCCCTGGCGCTGGTGCTGGTGGCCGGTACTGCCGGGTACCTGATGTTCGGATTCGATCTCCTTGATTCCGTTTATCAGACCGTCATCACCGTCACCACGGTAGGATTCAACTCCCCTCATCCGCTCGATGCAGGGAGCAAGGTCTTCACGATCCTCCTGATTCTCGTTGGC
>JADGOF010000171.1 GCA_017883105.1 Acidimicrobiales bacterium | reverse complement strand
TCACCTTCGCCGAGCACTACCGGATCGCCGCGGCCCTCGGCCATTCGCTCACCGGGCGCTTCGGGATCAAGAAGGGGGACCGGGTGGCCATCGCCATGCGCAATCTGCCCGAGTGGATCATGGCCTTCTGGTCCTCGATCGCCGTGGGTGCCGTGGTGGTCCCCCTCAATGCCTGGTGGACCGGCGCCGAGCTGGCCTACGGGTTGAGCGATTCAGGTACCTCGCTGGTCTTCGTGGACGAGGAGCGCCGTGACCGGATCCTCCCCCACCTGGCGGAGATTCCCGCTCTGTCTGCCATGGTGGTCACCTGCGAGGAGCCCGACACCATCGGCGGCCGGCGGCCGGCCGAGGGGTCGACCCACCACCGGGCTGGATCGACCCCCCTCCCGGTGATCACTTTCGCCGACGCGGCCGGGGAGATCCCCGAAGGCGTGGTGGGCGACGTCACCGGGGACGTCACCTTCCCCGAGGTGACCATCGAGCCCGACGACGATGCCACCATCTTCTACACCTCGGGCACCACCGGACAGCCCAAGGGTGCGGTGGGAACCCACCGCAACAGTGTGTCCAATCTGATGAACCTGTTCTTCGTGTCCACGACGAGCACCCTGCGCCGCAACGGCTCCCTCGCCGATGTCAGCGGCGGCACCCAAAATGCCAACCTCCTCTCGGTGCCGCTCTTCCACGCCACCGGATGCCACGCCGTGCTGGTCACGAACACCGCGGCCGGCGGCAAGCTGGTCATGATGCACCACTTCGATCCCGAGCGGGCCCTCGAATTGATTGAGCGCGAGCGGATCACCATCTTCGGCGGCGTTCCCGCCATGGTCATGCAGGTGATCGACTCGCCCACTTTCTACAAGCGGGACACCTCCTCGGTCCGGTCCATCTCCTATGGCGGGGCCCCGTGCCCCCCGGACCTGGTCCGTCGCATCAAGGAGCACTTCCCTGCCGGAGCCCCGGGCAACGGCTACGGCCTCACCGAAACGTCGGCCATGACCACCATGAATTCCGGTAACGACTACGTCCGCAAACCTGACAGTGTGGGTCCACCGGCACCGGTCTGCGACGTGGCAGTGGTGCCCGAGGACTACGACGGCGAAGAGCCGCCGGTCGACCAGGCGGTGGACCCCGAACGCACCGGCGAGCTCTGGATCAAAGGGCCCAACGTGGTACGCGGTTACTGGAACCGGCAAGAAGAGACTGACGCCGCGTTCTCCCGCGGGTGGCTCCACACCGGCGATGTGGCCCGCATCGACGAGGAGGGCTTCGTTCACATCGTCGACCGGGCCAAGGACATGATCATCCGGGGCGGTGAGAATGTGTACTGCGTGGAGGTGGAAGCCGCGCTCCACGAGCATCCGGCCGTTGCCGACTGCGCGGTGATCGGGGTGCCCCATCCCGTCCTCAGCGAGGAGGTGGGGGCGATCATCGTCCTCCGGCCCGGTGAGGACGTCGGTGCCGACGAGTTGTCACGTTTCGTCGGTGAACGCCTGGCCGCCTTCAATGTCCCGTCGCGCTACTGGTTCCGAGCGGAAACCCTACCCCGCAACCCGGCCGGCAAGGTCCTCAAGCGCGAGTTGCGGACCGAGCTCCTCGGGGACGCTCCCGTCATCTGAGGCCCCCCAGGAGGGCCCGGCAACGGTCTGCGCCCTCCTATCAGTCGGCTACCAGTCTGGTCCGGGCCAGGGCCACGTCCCGGCCGATCTGCTCGATCAGCGCATCGACCGACTCGAACGCGCGCTCGTCCCGGAGCCGGGAGACGAAGGACACTCGGGCCTGCTCACCGTAGAGATCACCCGAGAAGTCGAGCAGGAACGCCTCGACCAGAAGGAGGCCGTCGTCCCTGTAGAACGTGGGGCGGTAGCCGACAGAAATTGCCGACTCCCACCTGGTCCTGTCGGGCCGCTCATACCAACCGGCGTAGATGCCCGGGCCCGGAAGGCAGATGCCGGCGGGCACGTCGACATTGGCCGTCGGGAAGCCCAGTTCGGCGCCGCCCCGCTGATCACCCCGGACCACCGGCCCCTTGATCTGGTGGGGCCGCCCCAGCAGTGCCGCAGCCTGCTCGACCCTGCCCTCGGCCACCAAGTTGCGCACTCGGGTGGACGAGATCGGCTCGGCGGGTGCACCCTGGTCCGACCGGAGCGACACCCCGTCGACGGTGAATCCTGCGGTCGAACCCATCTCCTGCAACAGGGCGACATTGCCCTTGCGGCCATGGCCGAAGTGAAAGTCCTCACCCACCACAACCAGCCGGGCATCCAGCCCCTCGACCAGAATGCCGGTGACGAACGACTCCGCTGTTTCATTGGCCCGTTCCATGTCGAAGGGAACCACGACGGTGCGATCGACCCCGGCCGCCTCCAGCAACTCGAGCTTCTGGTCGAGATCACAGAGCAGCTTCGGTGCCGAGTCGGGTCGGACCACGGTGGCCGGATGCCGGTCGAAGGTCACCACCACACTGGCCAGGCCGTCGGACTGGGCTCGTTCGTGCAACTCCGACAGGAGGGCCCGGTGGCCCAGGTGGACCCCGTCGTAGGCCCCGATGGTCACCGCCGAACCCCCGGCCGGGGGCACGCACATCGACGGGTCGGTGACGATCTCCATTACCCGGGAAGGCTACTGCCGGGCCGACGGCGGTCCGTACCGGAGGACCGAACGCCCTGACTCGACGACGTCGTTCATCCGGCCGATTCCAGCACAACCGCCGGCCGGATCCTGTCGGTCTCGGTGGCTTCATAGACGGCCAGCAGCCGATGTCCCTCATCGACAAGGCCCCAGGGACCGTCCCCGGTCACCCCGAGGGGGATCCGATCGAGGGGCAGGCCGCGAGCCACGTGCTTCTGGACTTCCGGGGGCACCACCACCTGATCGAGGTCCCGCATCGCCTGGGCCGGGGTGAGCACCACCGCTGCGGACAACTCATCGACCAACCGGGCGTCCTCGGTGCCGAACGAACCGATACGGGTCCGGCGGAGATTGCGGAGATGGGCGCCTCCCCCCAGGGCAGTCCCTAGGTCGGCGGCCAGCACCCGCACGTAAGTGCCCGAGGAGCACTCAACCTCGATCCGGAAGATGCCCGGGGTCATCCCCGGCGTGACGTCGAACCGGTGGACGGTAACCGGACGCGCCACCCGCTCCACCTCGATCCCCTCCCGGGCCAGGGCGTGCAGCCGGCGGCCACCGACCTTCACCGCGGAGACCATCGGGGGGATCTGCATGATCGGCCCAGTGAGCGAGGCGGCAGCCTGGCGCACGTCGGCCAACGTGACTCCGTCCATCTCCCAGGTCCCGGTGACCTCCCCTGAGGCATCGAGGGTGGAGGTAGCCGTGCCCAGCACCACCTCCGCCTCGTAGGTCTTGGGCAGTGCGGTAAGAAACCGCATCAGCCGGGTGGCACGCCCCAGGCCGACCAGGAGGACACCAGTGGCGTCGGGGTCGAGTGTCCCGGCATGGCCCACCCGCTTCTGGCCGAAAATGCGCCGGCACCGGGCCACCACGTCATGGGAGGTCCAACCGGCCTCCTTGTCCACCACTGCCAGGCCGTGTACCTGATCGGCAACCGCGGGCCTCACCGGTCGACGGGTGGCAGGTGATCGGCCTCTGCCGATCCGTCGTCATCATGGTGGATCTGGCGCAGCAGCTCCTCGACCCGGCTCCCAGCCACCACCGCGGGGTCGACGGCGAACTCCAACAGCGGGGTGCGCTTCATCCGGATCTGTCGTCCCATGGTCCGCTGCAGCTGGACCCGCCGCTCGGCCAGGGCATCGTCGGCGTCCTCGGAGAGGGAGCTGAGATAGACCGTGGCATGCCGGAGATCCGGAGAGGTGTCCACCGCGGTCACCGTCACCAGGCGCAGCCGCTCATCGGCATCGGCCAGGCGTTCGATCTCCTCGGCCAGCACCTGGCGCAGCACCTGGTTGACCCGCAATGACCTCGGGTACGGTGCCGTCCCCCGATTGTCCTGCCGACGACCTGACACAGTTCCTCCGATTCATCCCCGTACCCAGTTGGAGTGCCGTCCTCCGCGGACGGCACCGGCAGCTAGGTGCGGGGAATCTCCCGCTCGTCGAACGTCTCGATGATGTCGCCGTCTTTGAGGTCCTGGTAGTCGGACAAGCCGATCCCGCACTCGAATCCAGCCTGCACCTCGCGGGCATCTTCCTTGAACCGGCGGAGCGAGGTGATGGCACCCTTCCAGATGACCACCCCGTCCCGGAGGAAGCGCACCTTGGAGCCCCGGGTGATGACGCCTTCCCGCACGTAGCAACCGGCGATGGCCCCGATGCGCGGCACACGGAAGACCTGGCGCACCTCCGCCTCACCGGTGACCACTTCCTCGTAGATCGGGGAGAGCAGGCCGAGCATGGCCGCCTCGAGATCCTCAAGCAGCTTGTAGATGATCTCGTAGAGCCGGATCTCCACGCCGGCCTTGGCCGCCATCTCCCTGGCGCGGCGATCGGGCCGCACATTGAACCCGATCATTGTCGCCGCCGAGGCCTGGGCCAGCTCCACATCGGACTCGGTGATGCCGCCCACCCCTCGGTGGACGAAGCTCAGCTTGACGTCTTCGCGTTCGAGCTTGCGAAGGCTTTCGGTGACTGCCTCCAGCGAGCCACGGACGTCGGCCTTGAGGATGAGGTTGAGCGTGGCCGTCTCACCCCGTTGGATCTGTTCGAACAGGTCCTCGAGCTTGGCACCTCCGAGGGCCGACGTCGCTGCCGGGACATGGCCGGCCACCCGGTAGCGGTGGGCGCGGGCCTCGCCGATGGTGCGGGCCTGGGCCAGTTCGGGGGCCACCCGGAACTCATCGCCTGCCTCCGGAGGCTCGGAGAACCCGAGCACCTGGACCGGCGTGGAGGGCGGTGCCTCTTTGATCTGGTCGCCGTGGTCGTCAACCAGGGCCTTGACCTTGCCCCAGGCCGCGCCGGCCACGATGGGGTCGCCGACCCGGAGCGTGCCCTGTTCGACGATGACCGATGCCACCGGACCGCGGCCGATCTCCAGTTCGGCCTCGAGCACCACGCCACGGGCCCGACCCTCGGGAGTGGCCACCAGCTCTTCGACTTCGGCGACCAGGACGATCTGTTCCAGCAGGTCCTCGATGCCCAGATTCTGCAGGGCGGAGATCTCCACGGCAATGGTGTCGCCGCCCCAGGCCTCGGGCACCAGTCCGTGCTCGGACAGCTGCTGGAGGACCCGGTTCGGATCGGCCTCTTCCCGGTCAATCTTGTTGACCGCCACCACGATCGGCACGTCGGCCGCCTTTGCGTGGTCGATGGCCTCGATGGTCTGCGGCATGACACCGTCGTCGGCGGCTACCACCAGCACCACGATGTCGGTGACTTCGGCGCCCCGGGCCCGCATGGCGGTGAACGCCTCGTGGCCCGGTGTGTCGATGAAGGTGATGGAATGGCCCTGCCATTCGACCTGGTAGGCCCCGATGTGCTGGGTGATGCCGCCGGCCTCGCCGGAGACCACGTTGGTCGAACGGATCCGGTCGAGCAGCAGCGTCTTGCCGTGGTCGACGTGGCCCATCACGGTGACCACGGGCGGGCGGGGCCGCAGCTCGGCTTCGTCCTCTTCCTCGTCGTCCTCGTCGAA
>JADGOF010000170.1 GCA_017883105.1 Acidimicrobiales bacterium | reverse complement strand
ACCGAGCCGGACAGGCCGTACACCGAGTCGTTGGCCAGGGCCACGGCGTCATCGTCGCCGTCGTGGGGAATGACCACCAGCACCGGGCCGAAGATCTCCTCCTGGGCCACCCGTGCACGGTTGTCGACCCCGACGATGAGGGTCGGCTCGACAAAGTAGCCACGGTCCAGATCGTCGGGACGCCCGCCGCCGGTGACGAAGGTTCCACCCTCCTCGACGGCCAGACGGAGATACCCCTCCACCCGTTCGCGTTGACGGGCGCTGATCAACGGCCCGCAGATGGTGCCGGGGTCGGTCGGGTCCGCCGCCGGCAACTTCGAGAGGACCTTGGCCGTCGACTCCACCGCCTCGTCGAACTGGTGACGGGGGACGATCAACCGGGTGGTGATGGCGCAACCCTGGCCGGCGTGGGTACAGACGGTGAAGGCCGCGGTGGCACAGGCACCGCGGAGGTCGGCGTCGTCGAGGAGGACGAACGCCGACTTGCCTCCGAGTTCGAGAAACACCTTCTTCAGGGTGTCGGCGGCCGAGATCATGACCCGCTTGCCGGTGGCCGTCGATCCGGTGAAGCTCACCTGGTCCACCCGGGGATCACTCGACAACAGCGACCCGATGGTGTGGTCCGACGAGGCCACGATGTTGACCACGCCGGGGGGGATGTCGGTCTCTTCGGCGATCATCCGACCGAGCACGGTGGCGCACCACGGCGTGTCCGGTGCCGGCTTGAGGACCACCGTGTTGCCCGCGGCCAGAGCCGGTCCCAACTTGGCCAGATTGATCTGATGGGGGACGTTCCACGGGGTGATGGCCCCGACCACACCGGCGGCTTCACGACGGACCCACCGGTGGGACGGGATGCCGAGCGGTGAGGCGTTCCCGAGGTCGACCTCCCAGTCGTAACCCTCGGCCAGGTCGGCCACCCAGCCGAGCGACTCGACCGGGGTGTCCAGTTGTGCCGAGAAGGTGAGCGACAGTGGCGAGCCCGTCTCGGCCACCGTCATGGCCCGCAGCTCATCGGCATGGGCCACGAAGGCCGACTGCAGCTGGCGCAGTCCGGCCACCCGGTGCTCGACATTGGTCGACCAGTCGGTGTCGTCGAAGGCCCGGCGGGCGGCTGCGATGGCATCGTCCAGATCCTCCCGACCTCCGTCGGCCACCACGCCGAGGACCTCCTCGGTGGCCGGGTTGGCGGTCTCGAACATCCGGCCCGACCGGGCCGGTCGCAGTTCGCCGTCGATGAGAAGGCGTTCCTCCCCCACCACAGCGCCCGCGATGGTCGTGCTCATGGCTTCACCGTCCCTGTTCCCACTCCGAAGATGTCATCACAGTGCTCTTCCGTCATCGCCGCCAGGGGTAGTTCGACATCGAGCGTCCGGGCGAACTCCAGCGCCGCCAAGAGATCCTTGTGGGCCAACGATGCCGCCGACTGCATGGCAGCCACCAAACCCTGGTCGTCCGCGTCGGTGAAGGGGGCCACCGTCGACCGGAACATCAGTGTCGAGGCGCCGCCGATACGGGCATCACTGGCCTTGATCACCTGGGCCAGCTTGCCGAGTTCGATTCCCGCAGCCTCGGCCAGCACCTGACCTTCGTAGGCCGCCAACCACGATCCGTACTGCACCAGATTGCGAGCAAGCTTGGCAGCCAGCCCGGTCCCGAACGGGCCCATGGTCACCGTCAACGAGCCGATGGCGTCGAACACCGGTCGGACCCCTTCGATCACGTCCCGAGGCCCGCCGACCATGCAGACCAGGTCCCCGGTGGCCGCGGCACTGGGCCCTCCGCTCACCCCGCAATCGAGGATCGGGGTTCCGTGTCCGGCGGCCTCGCTCCCGATGGATTCGACGCAGGCGGCCGAGATGGTGCTGACGATGATGAAGGTGGTGTCGCCCGCCGCGGCGGCCAGCCCACCGTCGGGTCCGGACAGCACGGCATTCACCTGGGCGTCGTTGACCACGGCCACCACCACCACGTCCGACTGCCGCGCCAGGTCGGATGGCGACGCCGCCACGGTGGCCCGGTCCCGGTAGCGATCGGTGGCCTCGGAGCGCACATCGGCCACCACGACGGGGAAGCCGACCCGCAGCAGGCTGGAGGCCACGCCGTCCCCGATCGCCCCCAGGCCGATCACCCCGACCGTGGGCAGAGCCCCGCCTTCGGATGCTCCGTTGGGCTCTTGCTTCGGCACTCGGTCTCCCCTTCTTCGTCGGTTTCGTCAGTAGGACGTGTCGGACGATGATGCCACCGTCGCCAGGGCCTCACCCCGGCGCCAGCCGCTGTCACCCCCCGCAGCCCCGTCCGAGGCATCGCCTCTTCCGGCGCCTTTCCCTGGACACGTGTCCAGACTATAGTTTGGACATATGACTGAGAGCAAAGCAGTTGCGTCGGCCAGCCCCGGACCAGACGGTGGGGGGCTCTCCGACTACTCCGGTCCATTTCAGGCCGATTTCCGTTACGAGGACCTGTCGAAGCCGGCACTCGTCCGGCTTGTCCGCGAGTTCGCCCAGATCGTCCACATCCTGGACCGTGCGATGTGCGGCGCCATCGGCATGAGCCACGGCGCCGAGGAGATGCAGCGGCTTGCCATCGAGGAGTGGCGCGGGGCCAGCCCCGTCTACGGCGAACGCCTGCGGCGGATCATGAACGTCACCGGCGACAAGGTCGAAGACATCTTCAAGGTCCTGCAGCTGGACCCCGGGTTCCCCCATCACTATCTCGACGTCCGCTATGAAGTGGTCGACGACAAGCACGGCTTCTTCGAACTGGCCTACTGCGGCGCGCTCATGGACGCGGAGCCGTGGGGCGACAAAATGGTCACGGGCATGTGCCACCACATCGAGGACGGGACCTTCGACTACACGGCCCAGGCGGTCAATCCAAAGGCGCATATCCGCCACGTGCACCGACCTCCCCGGGTCCCGTCCGACCGCTCCCCCCACTGCCGATGGGAGGTCTTCATCGACGATGACAACGAGACGCTTCCCGAGGCCGACATCACCAAGGTCGTCCGCGGGACGACCGCCGCCTCGTTCGAGTACCCCCCCATGCGCGACGGCACACCGCACATCCCGCGACAGGCCGGAGCCGGGGCGGCAGGGGCGTAGTCGGTGACCCATGTGCTGGCACTCGAGACGACCCGGCGGCAGCTGACCGAGCGCCAGGCCGAGGCGGTCGATCAGCTCGTTGATGCAGCCGAGCTCGAGGTCGAGGAATCGGGTTACGACGGTCTGTCGGTCCGCAACGTCGCCCGCCGGGCCGGCGTGGCACCGGCCACCGCGTATACGTACTTCAGTTCGAAGGACCACTTGCTGGCCGAGCTGCTGTGGCGGAGCGTGCGAGCCGTGCCGGAACCCGTCCAGGACTCGTCCGTGCCGGTCGCCGAACGGATCGGGGTCGCCGTGCGCGACCTCGGTACGATCATCGGCCGCAGCCCGACAGTCGTGGCCGCATCCACCCAGGCGCTCCTGAGCTCGAATCCGGATGTCAAGGCCCTCCGCGACCGCATCGGCACCGAAACCCGGCGCCGCATGGCCGCAGCCGTGGGAACCGACGGCGACCCGGCCGTCGTGGGGGTACTCGTGACCACCTACTTCGGTGCCATGCTGTCGGCAGGAATGGGTCACATGGACTTCGCCTCGGTGCCCGAGTTCGTGGTGGAGGCGGCCCGGCTGATGATCGGCGGCGACGGTGCAGGCACGCCCGGGGGAACCGCCCTCCAGAAGGGACACGCATGAGTCTCACCGTCGACGGGCCGATGCTGTTCAGCCCGTACGCGTACGAGTTCCACGAGGATCCGTACCCCACCTACGCGAAGCTCCGCCGTGAAGCGCCCGTGTACCGCAGCGACGAGTTCGACTTCTGGGCGTTCGCCCGTCATGAGGACGTGTTGGGGGCCTTCCGCAATGTCGATGCCTACTCGAACGCCAACGGCGTCTCACTCGACCCCTCGGCCTACGGCCCCGACGCCCACAAGGTCATGTCCTTTCTGGCCATGGATCCGCCGAGGCACACCCGTATGCGTTCCCTCATCGGCAAGGGATTCACGTCGCGGAAGGTCGCCGAGCTCGAGAGCCGCATCCGCGAGATCACCCTCGAGCACCTCGAACCCGCGGTCGAGTGCGGCAGCTTCGACTTCATCACCGACTTCGCCGGCAAGCTGCCGATGGACGTCATCTCGGAGCTGATCGGCGTGCCCAAGCCGGATCGGGCCGAGCTGCGGCGTCTGGCCGACCTGGTCGTCCATCGCGAGGAGGGGCTCTTCGATGTGCCCCGGGCCGGTCAGGAAGCCGCCCTGGAGCTGGTCGGCTACTACGAGGACATGGTCAAACAGCGGCGGGCCCGGCGAAGCGACGACCTGACCTCCGAGCTGCTCGATGCCGAAATTGACGGCGACAAGTTGACAGACGAAGAGATCATCGCCTTCCTCTTCTTGATGGTGGTGGCCGGCAACGAGACGACCACCAAGCTGCTGGGCAATGCCGTCTACTGGGCATGGCGCAACCCCGGCGAGCTGGCCAAGCCGTTCGCCAATCCCGCTCGCATCCCCGACTGGGTGGAGGAGACGCTCCGCTTCGACGGCTCCAGCCAGATGGTGGTGCGGGTCACCCGGACGCCGGTCGACGTGGGCGGCACGACCATTTCCGAAGGCGAGCGCATCCTGCTGCTCATCGGATCGGCCAATCGCGACGAGGAAGTCTTCCCCCACGCCGATACCTACGACCTCGACCGCGACACCACCAAGATGGCCAGCTTCGGCAACGGCCGTCACTTCTGCATGGGCGCACTGCTCGCCCGGCTCGAGGGCCGGGTAGCCCTCGAAGAACTCGTGCGCCTGGTCGCCACCTACGATATCGAGGAGGCCGGTGCCACCCGGGTCCACTCGATCAACGTCCGGGGGTTCGCCACCTTGCCGACCACGGTGGCGGCTCGCTGACGTGCCTCGCTTCGAGCCCAACCCCGAAAAGCGACCCGCAGTGGTCACCGGCGCATCGTCGGGCATCGGCCAGGCCACCGCGGTGGCCCTGGCGGCCCTCGGCCACCCGGTGGTATTGGGCGCACGGCGCACCAAAGAGTGCGAGGACACCGCGGCGGCCATCCGGGACGACGGGGGCACGGCCTTCGCCGTCCATCTGGACCTCTCCGACCACGACTCGGTGGAGCGCTTCGCCTCGGCCGCCGTCGACGCCCTCGGCGACGTTGAGATCGTCATCTCCAACGCCGCGCTGAACCTGGCCGGCTCGGTGCTCGGCACCGACTCGGACGCGTTCGAGGAGGTCCTGGACGTCAATATCGCCGGCACCCACCGGGTGGTCCGTGCCCTGGCCCCGGCCATGACCGACCGGCGTCGGGGCGACATCGTGTTCGTCACCTCCGATGTGGCCGAACGGCCTCGACCGGCCATGGCTGCCTATGTCACCTCCAAGTGGGGGCTCGAGGGCTACGTCCGGTCCCTGCAGATGGAGTTCGAAGGGACCGGGGTGCGGGCCACCATCGTGCGCCCGGGGCCCACCCTCACCGGCATGGGGATGGACTGGGACCCGGCCGCCACGGCCGACGTCATCGAGCAGTGGGCCTCGTGGGGGTTCGCCCGCCACTCGAACTTCATGCGG
>JADGOF010000169.1 GCA_017883105.1 Acidimicrobiales bacterium | reverse complement strand
GTCGACCGCCTACAACCTGTCCGCCCGTGGTCCGGTGCTCTCGCCGCACCTGCGGGCCATTGTGCTCACCCCGGTCTCGCCCCACATGCTCTTCGACCGGCCCCTCGTCCTCGATCCGTCCGAGCGGTTGCGCCTGGAGGTCCTCCAACCCCGCCCGGCGGTGCTGGTCGTCGACGGCATCACCGTCTCCACGCTCGAACCCGGCTCCGTAGTGGAGTGCCGGGAAGGCGACCAACCCGCTCGACTAGTGACCTTCGGTTCCAGGGACTTCCACGCCATCCTGCGGGCGAAGTTCCATCTGGCCGACCGGTAGGGGGCCGGGCGCAGTGGGTCCCATCCTGGTCGAGCTCCGGGTCCGCGATCTCGGTGTCATCGATGACGTGACCATCACCCTGGCCCCGGGGATGACCGCCCTCACCGGCGAGACCGGCGCAGGGAAGACCCTCCTCGTGGAGGCGCTGGGCCTCCTGCTGGGTGGCCGAGGCGATCCGTCGATGGTCAGGGCCGGCGCCACAGAGGCCATGGTCGAGGGGCGTTTCGTCGAATCGGATGCGGCCCCTCCCGGGCGGCTTGGAAAGGCCACGACGAACGGAACGCCTTCAGACAGCGGGGGAACCGAGGTGGTGCTGGCCAGGTCGGTGTTCCGTGAAGGCCGGTCCAAAGCCTGGATCGACGGACGGATGGCAGCCATCGCAGCCCTGTCCGAACTTGCCGGGGGGCTCCTCGAGCTCCACGGCCAGCACCAACACCGCTCACTGATCCACTCCCAGGCCCAGCGGGCCGCCCTCGACACCTATGGGGAGATCGACCTCTCCGCGCTCGAGGCGGCGCGCCGTCGGCTGCGGCAACTCACCGAGGAGTCCGCCGCGCTGGGCGGTGACGCCCGGCAACGGGCCCGGGAGGTGGAGATGCTCCGGTACCAACTCGACGAGATTGACGGCGCGGCCATCGAAGACGGCGATGAGGATGAGCGTCTCGAGCTCGAAGAGGACCGGCTCGCTGCGGCGGCGGCCCACCGGCAGGCAGCGGCAGCCGCCCTGGCGGCGCTCTCCGGATCCGACGACACCAGTGCCCTCGACCGCCTGGCCGAGGCCTCCGGCGCGCTGAACGGTCGAGGTCCACTGGCCACCCTCGACGCCCGGGTCCGTTCCGCCATGGCCGACCTGTCCGACCTGGTGACCGACCTCCGGACGGTGGTCGAGACCTGGGAGGACGATCCGGAACGACTGGAGGAGATACGCAGGCGCCGGCAGCTCTTCCACCAGCTCGAACGCAAGTACGGAGCCACCCTCACCGAGGTCCTGGCCTTCGGTACTACCGGGCGGGAGCGACTGGCCGCGCTCGCACTCGACGAGGAGCGGGCGGGCATCCTCGACGGAGAGATCGCGGCGGCCCGCGGCGGCCTCGGAGATGCCGAGGCGGTGGTGGCCGCCGCCCGTCGGGAAGCCGCGCCCCGGCTGGCCGGCGAGATCGAATCGACGCTGCACCGACTGGCCATGCCTGCCGCCCGCTTCTCGGTGGACGTGGACGGAGCGCGGTCGGCCGACCAGGTGACGTTCCTGTTGGGGGCCAATCCCGGTGAGCCGCTCCAGCCCCTGGCCAAGGCCGCATCCGGCGGAGAGCTGGCCCGGACCATGCTGGCGGTACGACTGGCCCTGACCGACGCACCGGGGGTGATGGTCTTCGACGAGGTCGACGCCGGGGTGGGTGGTGCCGCGGCCGCGGCGGTCGGTGCGGCGCTGTCCGACCTGGGCCGGGGATCCCAGGTCCTGGTGGTCACCCACCTCGCCCAGGTCGCCGCCCAGGCCGATCACCAGATCGAGGTACGGAAGATCGAACGCGGTGGTCGCACCCGATCCGAAGTGACCGCCCTCGACCACGACGGCCGGGTGGTCGAGTTGAGCCGCATGCTGTCGGGCAGCCCCGACAGCGCGTCGGCCCAGAGCCACGCACGAGAGCTCCTCGATGCCGTCCCGTCCGACCGGCCGCGCCGGTGAGCAACCCGGGAATCAACTGGGGTCCGCACGTTCCACCAGTCGGTTCCGCTAGCCTCATCAGGTGCTCGACGTGGATGGCCCGCCCGTGAGGGAGAGCGGGACGAAGTACATCTTTTTCACCGGCGGCGTGTCCTCGTCGCTCGGCAAGGGGCTCACCGCCTCCTCGCTCGGTCGTCTCCTCAAATGCCGTGGGCTGCGGGTCACCATGTGCAAGCTCGATCCCTACATCAACGTCGATCCCGGCACGATGAACCCCTTCGAGCACGGCGAAGTCTTCGTCACCGAGGATGGCGGCGAGACCGACCTCGACCTCGGCCACTACGAGCGGTTCATCGATGAGAACCTGGGCAAGCATTCCAACGCCACCACCGGTCGGATCTACTCGTCGGTCATCGCCAAGGAGCGGCGCGGCGACTACCTGGGCAAGACCGTGCAGGTCATCCCCCATGTGACCGACGAGATCAAGACCCGCATCCGGGGCCTCGGCACCGACGAAGTGGATGTGGTCATCGTGGAGATCGGCGGCACGGTCGGCGACATCGAGATCGTCCCGTTCATCGAAGCCATCCGCCAGTTCCGGCGGGATGTCGGCCGGGAGAACGTCTGCTACGTCCACCTCACCCTCGTGCCGTACCTCGGCCCGACCGGCGAACAGAAGACCAAGCCGACCCAACACTCGGTCACCGAGCTGCGCAGCCGGGGCATCCAGCCCAACGTGATCGTGTGCCGGTCGGACCGCATGATCTCCGACGACCTCAAGAGCAAGATCTCGCTGCAGTGCGACGTCCCCATCGAAGCGGTGGTGTCAGCCGTCGATGCCGACAGCATCTACCAGATCCCCTTGGTCCTCCACGAGGAGGGCATGGACAGCTACATCCTGTCGGAGCTCGACATCGATGCCGCGTCCCACCCGATCGATCTCACCGGGTGGGAGCGCCTGGTCAACCAGGTCGACGCCGCCACCCGGCCGGTCACCATCGGCATCATCGGCAAGTACGTCGATCTTCCCGACGCCTATCTCTCGGTGGTCGAGTCGCTGCGCCACGCCGGCTTCCACCACGGCGCCAAGGTGAAGATCGAGTGGGTGCAGGCGGCCACCGTTCCCGACCTCCTGGAGCACGACGGATTGAAACGCTTCGACGGACTGGTCATCCCCGGCGGATTCGGGGAACGGGGGGTCGAGGGCAAGATCGCCGCCGCCCGGTACGCCCGTGAACACGAACTGCCGCTGCTCGGCCTCTGCCTCGGCCTCCAGGTGATGATCATCGAAGTGGCCCGGTCGCTGGCCGGTCTGGAGGGAGCCAACTCGCGCGAGTTCGACGCCACCACCCGCCATCCGGTGATCGACCTGATGGACGAGCAGAACGATGTGGTCGACAAGGGCGGGACCATGCGGCTCGGCGCCTACCCGGCCTGTCTCACCCTCGGATCCGTCGTGGCCGACGCCTACGGCGCCGAGGTCGTCTACGAGCGCCACCGTCACCGCTACGAAGTGAACTCGCGCTACCGCTCCCGACTGGAGGAGGTCGGCCTGGTGTGCTCAGGACTGTCGCCCGACGGACGCCTGGTCGAGTTCATCGAGCTGCCCGACCACCCCTTCTGGGTGGGCACCCAGGCCCATCCCGAGTTCAAGAGCCGGCCCGACCAGCCCCACCCGCTCTTTCGCGAATTGGTGGGGGCCGCCCTGGCCCGTGCCGAGGGACGAGACCCCCGTCTGATCGACATCGGTGCCGTCGGCTGATCCCGCAGGGGTCGGTAACCGGCCCACCGATGGGCCCGAACACCTGCCCCAGTTCCGACCGACCGGCGAGGAGACCGTCCACCGGGGCTGGTTCATCTCGGTGGTCCGGGCCACCTTTGTCGATCCGGGCGGGGTGCCCTTCCAGCGGGACGTCGTGCGCCATCCCGGAGCAGTGGCCGTGGTGGCCGTCACCGACGACGATGCGGTCGTGCTGGCCCGTCAGTTCCGTCCGGCCATCAACCAGTGGATCCTGGAGATTCCGGCCGGCACTTGCGACGTGGAGGGAGAGCCGTCCGAAGTCACCGCCCGGCGGGAGTTGGCCGAGGAGGTGGGATACGCGGCAGGGGAGTTGAGCCTACTCACCCGGTGCGTGATCACCCCCGGGTTCTGCGACGAGTTCGCCAGCATCTACCTGGCCACCGGCCTGTCACCGGTGCCGCTCGACCGGCACGGGACCGAAGAGCACTACATGTCGGTGGAGGAGATCCCCCTGTCCCGGTTCGACGATCTGGTGGACGGCGGGGCGATCATCGATGCGTCCACCATCCTCGGGGTCGGACTGGCCCGCCGGCGCTTGGCATCGGACCGGTGAGCCCCGACATGGGTGAGCCGTTGTCCACCGGGGCCGAGGAGTACCTCTCGTGGCTGGCGGTGGAAAAGGGCAGGTCACGCAATACCCTGACCGCCTACCGGCAGGACATCGCCGGGTGGGAGCGCTGGGCCCGGCAGGCCGGCATCGATCCGATGTCCGCCGAGACCGAAGGCATCGAGCAGTACCTGGCCGAACGGCGCGCGTCAGGCCGGAACCCGGCCTCCATAGCCCGATCGACCACCGCCATCCGGGGCCTCTACCGGTTCCTGTTGGGTGAGGGTGCCATCAACGCTGACCCGACCTCCGACCTGCGGTCGCCGCGGCTCCCACGACGGCTCCCCAAGGCGCTCGACGAACAGCAGGTCCTCCAGCTGCTCGATGCGGCCGGAGGCTCCGAACCGGCCGACCTCCGTGACCGGGCCCTCCTCGAACTGCTCTACGGGACGGGGGCGCGTATCTCCGAGGTGGTGGGGCTGTCCCTGATCGACCTCCAAGGGGACGACGGGCTGCTCCGGGTGTTCGGCAAGGGGGCGAAGGAGCGGCTGGTACCCCTGGGTGGGCCGGCCCGTTTCTCTCTCGACCGGTGGCTCTCGCCCCAGGGGCGCCCCCACATGGTTCCTGCACAGTGGGCCCGCCGGAGCGATGCCGAAGCGGTATTCCTCAACACCCGCGGGACCCGGCTCAGCCGGCAGGGGGCGTGGGCCGTCGTCAAAGGTCATGCCCAACGGGCCGGGCTCGGGGCGGTGGTCAGCCCCCACGTGCTCCGGCACTCCTGTGCCAGTCACATGCTGGCCCACGGGGCGGACATCCGAGTGGTCCAGGAGGTGCTGGGCCACGTCTCCATCGCCACCACCCAGATCTACACCAAGCTGAGCCAGGACCACCTTCGAACCTCCTATGAACAGGCCCATCCGCGGGCCGGAGGGGTCCAGGCCAAGTAGGATCCTCCTCGTGCCGAGCGACGCCCCCCCCATCGACTACCGCCAACTGCTCGAGATCGAGCAGCATCAACTCCGGTCCGAACTGTCCGAGCTCGGGTTCGGAGAGGGTGGCGGCCTTGACTACGACCCCAACTTCGCCGACTCCAGTCAGGTGACGGCCGAGCGGGGCGAGGCCGAGGTGCTGGCCGGACAGTTGCAGGAGTCACTCGACGAGGTGGCCCTCGCCCTGGGCCGGCTTGAAGGCGGCACCTACGGACGGTGCGAAATGTGCGGCGTGGCCATCCAGTCGGCCCGCCTCGAGGCGATGCCGGCCGCCCGGTTCTGCATCGACCACGCCAACCGGTCCTGATCGGCCCTGGGGCGAATGGCCACTGGGGCCTATGGAGGGGCTGGAGG
>JADGOF010000168.1 GCA_017883105.1 Acidimicrobiales bacterium | reverse complement strand
TTGGGTTGGCATGGTCATCGCTGTCTACCGGGTCCAGTCTCGCCCTTGAGGGATGGAGGGGTACCTCAGGTGTCTCAGGTCATGCTGACAGAAAGGGATGCGAGGACCGGGCTTGAGGTCGGACATCTCGTCGTCACAACCATCGCAGACGATCTTGATTTCCCAATCGTCGAACGTCTGAGCCCGAACGGACGCTACGGCCTCACGGACGTACGGCCCACCGGTATGCGTCGGGATGACGACAGTGACATGCGGAGGCACACTTCGACAGTAGCAACAGCCGAGCACTCCTCACGGCGCATCACTGCTGCGGCATGGTTGCCATTGGGGAGGAGCGCTGAGCCGTCCTGGTCCGATCGCACATACTCCACGATCCACGGCGATCGAACCTCCCATCGATCGAGTACCTTGACGAGGTGAGATTGCCGGAGTTGCGGGTGCTGTTGATGAGCCCCCTTCCCGGGGTCGATCCGTTTATGGGCGACGTGATCTACAGCCAAGCGATCCTCGAGCAGTCACCGCCCGGTGTCACCTACGTGCGGTACGACGACGCCATTGCATCCGGGGAGCTCCGCGAGCTGGGGCGACGACAGTCACTGCAGGCTGCGCAATCGCGCCGTGCCCGGGCGCTCGCGATGACCCAGGTGGTCCGCGACCACTCCCTGAATGTGGCTCGACGGTCGGGGCTCCTGTTCCGCGAGCCCTTTCGGTTCCTCGAGATCCGCGGCAACTCCGACATGGTGCACTGCCACACCTACAGTGCCCGATGGACGGGCGTGCCCACACCGGTGTTGGTGAGCAACGCGTTGCCGCTTGCCGAGCTGTACTCCCGGGCGCGCGGATGGGGGAGAGGGCGGGTCCGATTTGCCGACGAAGCCGATCGGCTGCTGGCCAAGATCCTCAACGTTTCGCACATCGAGCACGGCTTGGCTCATGCTGATCGGGTGGTCGCCTTCACGCACACTTTGGGCGAATGGTATGCCCGACGAGGGGTGCCTCGGGACCGCCTCGGGGTAGTGCCCTGTTTTCCGTCGGGAATGCCCTCTTCCCCGTCGGCGGAGCCCGTCCCGGGACGGATCGGATTCGTGGCCGGAGACTTTGTGGCCAAGGGTGGGGACACGGTGATCGAGGCCATGGCGAGGATTCGACGCACTCGCCCCGACGCTCATCTGTGGATTGCCGGAGGCCCCGCGTCACGGTCGGCGAGCGACTTGGCCGCAGTGGGCGTGCACTCGTGCGGGTACCTGACCCGCGAAGAGCTGCTCACCCGTTTCCTTCCCGGCTGTCAGGTATTCGCCTACCCTTCGCGTTTCGACGGTCTGCCGCTCACCCTGTTGGAGGCCCTCGGATCCGGGGTGCCCACTGTGGTCTCCGACTATTTCGCCCTACCCGAGGTGGTCGCCGATGGTGTGAGCGGCCGGGTGGTCGGTCAGAACGACCCCGATGCGCTCGCAGGCGCAGTACTTGAGCTCCTTGACCCGGTGGTGAACGTTCGGGCGTCGGAAGCGGCCCGCCTTCGGTATGCATCCACCTACTCCCCGGCGGTGGTGCTGCCTCTCTTGCGGGACAACTACGACCTGGCCATTCGCCACCACGAGTCGCGGGAGCGGTAACCGGACAGGTTGATCTCGCCGGTGCACTCAGTTTGAGGCTGCGCGGGTTCCTCGGGACGTTCCTCGTCTTGCCGCCGTGCTTACCCCACGCCCGTCGTTGCCGGCCGGACGGCCGAAGCGGGATGTCACCCAGTGGGCGAAGAGGGGATAGGCCTGGGTCTGTCCTTCGACCGTGTAGAGCGAATGGTCGAGCCCATCGACGCGCTCGATGGTCAACAGGCCCCGCCGGTGCAGCGATCGCTCGACCGCGGACCAGTAGATCGAGGGCTCGAACTGCTGCCTCTCCCAGTCGGCGATGATCAACAGAACGGGAGTGCCGCGTCGACTCACCTTGGTGACCGGGTAGTGCGGCGAACCCTTCACCCAGACCTGCAGCAGTGCCCACCACAACCAGGTGGCCACCCGGACGTGCCGTACGGCGAGCGGCCTCAGCACCTTCGGCATGCGCCGAAACGCCCGACGGCGGGGATCGGCGGCGCCGTGCTCGAGCTCCGGCATCCAGCCCACCAAGTTGGGGTTGAGGGCGCAGATTCCTTTGGGATGGAGGTGGAGTCCGGCCTCGATGGCGTGGTAGGCGCCCGAAGACAGGCCCACAAAGACGAGATGCCGGCCATCGGGGTCTCCGAGCGCCTCGGCGATATCGGTCAGGTCGTCGATCGCCTCCGGTGGTCTGACCTGCTGTCGACGCATGCCAGGGCGCCCGAACGTCTCACCGATCCCGTCGATGTCCACCCGCACCGAGGAGATCCCGTCGGCAGCGAACCGTCGTGCCATGGTCACCCACCTGCGACCCGGGCCGGTGTGGTCGAGAGCCCCGGCGGAGAGGAAGACCACCGTGGTCGGCGCCGGCCCCTCCGCCCCGCTCGGTTCGGTCATCATGGCGAAGAGGGCGTTGGGTCCCAACCTCACCGGATGCTCGATGATCGACGAGCCATCGGCACAGTGCAGGACCTCAGCCGACACCTCCGGCTGGAGCCGGACAGCGGTGGCCGGTCCGTCGATGCATCGGCCGGTCGCCTCGCACACGGCTTTGATCGCCGTGGTCGGCAGGACGAGCGTGTCGGGGTAGGCATCGATGAGCTCCGCCTGGCCGTCCACCTCCATCCAGTCGACGGGTGTGAACGCGAACCTCTTGCGGGCTGCCGTCATTCCGAATGCATTCACGCGGGCCAGCACGACGATGCGGGGGGAGTCGGCCGTTGGGCCGGGCGCCAGCTTCAGCGGAGACAGATCGCCGACCGTCTCCACGGTGTAGGTGAAGGCGGGACCGGCTACCGATCCGTCCCCGATCTGCTGGGCGCCGTAGGAGGTGGCCAACAACGTCTGCTCGGTGCGGAGGAAGTCCCGACCCGATGCGCACGGGTCCCAGTGGATGAGCCCATCAACCTGCGCGCCACGAGCGACGGCTTCGGCGGCCAGCAGCGCGCCCATCCTCATGCCGACTAGCACGACCGGCCCGGAGTGGATCCGGCGCGCAAACAACAGCGCTTCGTCGATGCTGGTCAACCAGTCGGCCAACCGCCCGGGGTCATCGAGACTGCCGGCGGAATCCCCGGTGCCTGCGTAGTCGAATCGCAGCGCGGCGATGCCGGATTCCACCAGCTGGTCACAGGTGACCTGGAACGCGGGGAGGGCGTTGGCAGCTTCTCTGCCCAAGGGCGCGCAGCAAACAGCCAGTCCCCGGGCCATCCCGTCATCGGGCTGATGAAGCCACCCGAAGAGCGGACGTGCCGGTTCACCGAACCAGGTGGGCGTGGTCGTCACGTCGGCTCACCACCGGCCATCGGAGCGCGATCGTTCCCCAAGCGGGTGGATACACAAGTCACAGTACCCGGGGCTGCCGGTGGGCCATGTGGCCGACCGGCCGGAGTTTCCTCAACTGCTGCATCCTTCCCTGGACTGCTCGGACTTCTCGAACCGATTCGGCGCGGACTCCGCCTCTCACTGTCGGATCGGCGTGTTCCTGACGATGCTTTAGGTTGCCGGTCCGATCGTCGGGCCAAGGCAGGCAGCGGTGAGGGGGCGATGTCCGGGGATGGCGACCGCGGCCGACGGGTCTCCCCAAGCCAGCGCCCACCAGCGCCGTCCTGCACTGTCAAGACGATAGTGGGCCTCCCCGGACGGAGTCCCGGCCGAGAGCCCCACGGCAAGGTCCCGGCAAGCGATCGTGTCCGTGACCTGGAGCGTTACTCGGTGACCGAATGGAATGCCGCCTCGATGCCGTCCACCATGTGAGCAAGGGTGAACCCACCGCGGACTCGTTCGGTGCAGGCTTCACCCAACTCGGGCTCCTCCTCCCGTCAGCGCATGATCGAGCGGATCTTCTCCGCCAGCTCAGATGCATTCCCTTGTTCGAACAGGAACCGTTCCAGCGGACCTCCGAGGATCTCCGGGATGCCCCCGACCCGTGAGCCGAGGACCGGGCGTCCGGTGGACAGTGCCTCGATCACCGTCCGACCGAACGGCTCGTTGAAGGTCGAAGGAACCACCACGACGTCGGCCGCGTGGAGGGGCGTGACCACGTCCCGGCGGCCCGGGAGGAAGGTCACCCCTTCGTTGGCCAGTTCGTGCAACTCGGCCATATGTGGGCCAGCGCCCTCGTCGACCATCGGGGAGCCCACCACCAACAGCCGGGCCTCATCAGGACTGAAGGCAAGTTCACCCCATGCCCGGAGCAGCACGTCCACGCCCTTCTGACGGTCGAGTCTCCCGAAGTAGGTGACGAGAAAGAGATCCTCGGGGAGGCCGAGTCGACGTCGTGCCGATGTCCGTTCGTCCAAGCCGCCGCAGGGGTACTCGGCCGGGTCGACGCCGTTGTGCACGACGTCGACCTTCTGCGGGTCGAGGCCTGCGGTCAGCCACCGGTCGGCCACGAATCGCGAGACGACCACAAACCGGCCAACACCGCGGTTGAGGAATGGCACATGCTTGGCATCCAGATCGTCGTCGAACCCGTGGAGATGGAGGACCACCGGAGCACCGGTAAGCTTTCCTGCGGGGACGGCCCAACCACTCGAATGGATGCGGTTGCCGTAGACGACATCTGGCCGGCGCCGGACGGCACCCCAGACCGCGGGAATCATCTGGGCTCCCCGTACCAGGCGGGCCCGATAACCCACGGGAAACCAGTAGTCCACGGTGTTCACCCGGGTGACGGAGAGACAGAACTGTTCGTACTCCGGAATCAGGGAGCCGGCTTCGACGTAGAGGAGGTTGACGCTGTGTCCGCGTCGAGCGAGCTCACGGCTCACCTGGAACACGTGCATCTCCACGCCGCCTGTGGGTGCAGTCCAATGTGTGTTGGTCACCAACTTCACTGTGAGATCCTTCCCTCCATTCCGATCCGCTGACGACGTGACGATCCGCTCACCTCGGTCTCCCCGAGCGGTCGCGATTCAGCGAGCGTAGGTTCGCCACAATGCTGCATGGGCGGCGGCACTTGCCTCCCAGGTGAACTGCTCTGCCCGCCCACGACCACGGGCGACCATCGCCACCGTGTCCGGCCCGTGGTCTAGCGCGGCGGCCAAGCCTTCGGCCAGACCGTCTCCAGTGGGCTCGACCAAGTACGCAGCGTCACCGCACACTTCGGGGAGCGAACTGCGACGTGAGGCCACCACCGGGACACCGATTGCCATCCCCTCGAGCGCCGGAAGGCCGAAGCCTTCATAAAGGGACGGTACGACGATGGCAGAAGCCGCTGCCATCACGCCCTGCGCCGTATCATCGTCGACCCGCCCGATGCGAACGGTACCTGGCAATGGCGCGAACAGGCGGTCGCGCCGAACATCGGGAGGACCCATCATCACGAGCATGGTGTCAGGTCGGGATGTTCGGAGCTGGGACCACGCGGCGGCCAGGCCGGCGAGATTCTTTCGCTGCGTGCAGCCACCGGCGTGGAGGACGAAGGGCTCCACGATGCCCAGCGCCTCCAGCCCGGACGGCGGCAACGGTGTCGACCTGAAGAATCTGGCATTGACGCCGTTGGGGATGGCCACCACATTGGCCACCTTCAACTGCGCCGCCACTTCATCGGCGGAGAACTGGGAGGGGCAGATGACCACCTCAGCCCTCCG
>JADGOF010000167.1 GCA_017883105.1 Acidimicrobiales bacterium | reverse complement strand
CGGGCCGAGGAGCAGGGCATCGTCATCTGCGACACCAAGTTCGAGCTCGGCTTCATCGACGGCGTGCTCTCCCTCTGCGACGAGGTGCTCACTCCCGACTCGTCCCGCTACTGGCCTGCCGATGACTGTGCCCCGGGCACCAACCCGCCGTCGTTCGACAAACAGCCCCTGCGTGACTGGCTCGAGGACCAACCGTGGGACAAGAAGGCGCCGCCCCCGAAGTTGCCCGCAGAGATCGTGACCACCACCTCGACCCGGTATGTCGACGCCTACGAACGGGTCTGCGGACGCAGTTTGTCCGACTGGTACGGTGCCTGACCATGGCCTCCGAACTGTTCTCCGTGCTAGTGGAAGTCCGGTTGCGCCAGGGAATCGCCGACCCGCAGGGTGCCACCATCGAGCGGGCCCTGCCCGCCCTCGGATTGACCGGGGTCACCGGCGTCCGGGCGGGCAAGGCGTTCCGGTTCGACATCGCGGCCGCCGATGATGCCGACGCCCTGGCCCAAGCCACCGTGGTGGCCGACCGGTTGCTGGCCAATCCGGTTATCGAGGAGTCCTCGGTCACGGTGAGCCCGGCGAAGCAGGTGGTCTGATGGCCCTTCGGATCGGCGTGGTCATCTTCCCCGGTACCAACTGCGAGCACGACGCCATGCTGGCGGTCCAGCGCCTGGGCGCGAGTGCCGAGCTGGTGTGGCACGGCGACGGGTCGGTGGCCGGATTCGACGCCCTCATCCTGCCCGGCGGGTTCGCCCATGGCGACTATCTGCGGCCCGGGGCCATCGCCCGGTTTTCCCCGGTGATGGAGGCGGTGACGCGGTTTGCCGCGGAGGGGGGACCGGTGGTGGGAATCTGCAACGGATTCCAGGTGCTCACCGAGGCGGGCCTGCTTCCCGGGGCGTTGCAGAAGAACCGGGGCCTGCGCTTCTTGTGCACCACCACCACCGTCCGGGTCGAGACCGACCGTTCGGTGCTGACCAGCGGAGTGCCGATCGGCACCGAGCTGCGGATTCCCATCAACCACTTCGAAGGCAATTACACCTGCGATCCAGACACCTTGGCCATGCTGCGAGCCGAGGACCGGGTGGTCCTGCGGTACGTCGAGAATCCCAACGGTTCTATCGACGACATCGCCGGGGTCTGCAACGCGGCCCGCAATGTGGTCGGCCTCATGCCCCACCCCGAACGGGCATCCGATCCGCTGCTCGGCTCGGTCGACGGCACGGTGCTGCTCACCGCCCTGTTGACTTCTGTGGCCACTCCGGCCACGGCAACCGTCGCCTGATTCAGCCCGCGGTCACGGTCCACCCGAGGCGGAGGAGCCCACCGGCACCGAGCGCCCGTGAGGTTCAGCTGCGGGTGCGGGGGATCTTCGCCTGCTGCAGCACCGAGGCGCTCACTCCCACCGTCCGCCAGGCGGAGTACGAGATGCCTTTCCGTTCGCCGTAGATACGGGCCACTTTCACGAAGGACTTCTCCAGTGCGGCCAGGTCCACGGTGTCGCCGCTGTGGGCCAGTTCGGCCTCAAGCCGCTGCTTCTCTTCGACCAAATGGAGCCGGGCCAACGGGTCTGCTCCCGCCATGGAGGACTCAATGGCGGACAGACGACGGCGGATCGAATCGGGAGTCCGCTTGCGGCCCCGGCGCGGCTTGGTCGACTCGAGCGCTTCGAGGTATTGGCGGACGATGCGCCCCTCCTCGCGTCCTTTGGCCAATGCCGCCTTATGGGTATCGGACATCGGAGTTTTCTTACGAGATTTCGTCGTGCTTGTCGCGGCCATGGAGAGAGCATCCCAGAGTTGTCCATATGGGGCAAATTGCTCGACCACCTCTTGGGCGAATGGTGCGGAGTCCCGCATTGATTTGATGGTTTGAGGGACATTTCCCCGCGGCCATGGCCCTTTTGCGGGCACGACGATCGCTTCAGGACATCGGCGCGTCCGTCGGTCATTGAGGGGTCATTGTCCGGGCCGCGCCCCCCATTTGGACTGATTCGGGTCAGCGTCGATCATCCGTGCCCGCAGGGAGCGACGACGACGGAAGGCCCGCCTGGGCACGGCAATGGGGTCGGCGTGATCGTGCCACTCGGATCACATCGGAAGCGCGCAGTCGCGGGAATTCCTGTTGTTGGACGGTTGACGATCACCAATGGCACCCGTCGCGGGACGGGATGTCGGCAGCGAATGCGGTTCAGCGGCCGCCTCGTAGGGTGCCCGGGCCACCCTGGGCGCTGAGTGGTGGCAGGTACGCTCAGGGCATGGACGCAGGTGGAGAAGGAAGTCAGGACGTATCGGCCGGTGATGACCAGTTGCTCCACCGGGCCCTGGGCGTCACCGACGGTGAACGTGACGAGGTCGAGGCCATCCTCGGACGATCTCCCAACCATCTCGAGCTGGCCCTGTTCGCCGTGATGTGGAGCGAGCACTGCTCGTACAAGTCATCGCGGGTCCACCTCAAGCGCCTGCCCACCGAGGCCCCACATGTGCTGGTCGGCCCGGGAGAGAACGCCGGGGTCATTGACGCCGGCGACGGGATTGCCGTGGCCATCCGTATCGAGAGCCACAACCACCCCTCGGCCATCGAGCCGCACCAAGGGGCGGCGACCGGGGTCGGAGGGATCCTCCGGGACATCTTCACCATGGGGGCACGACCCATCGCGGTGATGGACCCGCTGTTCTTCGGTGACCCGAGCGAAGCCCGCCAACAGTGGCTGATCGAAGGCGTGGTGGCCGGCATCTCGGGGTACGGCAACTCGGTGGGCGTGCCCACCGTGGGTGGTGAGCTCACCTTCGACGCCTGCTACACCCAGAACCCGTTGGTCAACGTGCTGTGCATGGGCGTCCTCCCCACCGATCGACTGGTGCTGGGACAGGCTTCCGGGGTGGGCAACCTGGCCGTCCTGCTCGGCTCCTCCACCGGACGGGACGGCATCGGCGGGGTTAGCGTGCTGGCCTCGGCCGGCTTCGGCGGGGGGAGCGACGCCGAGGACGCGGCCAAGCGCCCGAGCGTCCAGGTGGGCGATCCCTACGAGGAGAAGCGATTGATCGAGGCCTGCCTCGAGCTCCTCGACGCCAAGTTGGTGGTCGGCATCCAGGACCTGGGAGGAGCCGGCCTGGTGTGTGCCACCAGCGAGACCGCGGCCCGAGGCGGCGTGGGTATGGACGTCGATGTCTCCGCGGTTCCCCGGCGCGAGCCGGGAATGGCCGCCTACGAGGTGATGACCTCCGAGAGTCAGGAGCGGATGCTGGCCATCGTGACTCCGGCCGATCTGGCCCAAGTCGAAGACGTGTGCCGCCGCTGGGAGGTGCGCGCCGCCGTGGTGGGTCGGGTCACCGACGCTCCCGTCGGAACTCCCGGCCGGCTACGCATCTTCGACGGCTTCGACGGTGAGGTGCTCGGTGACGTCCCGGCCGTGGCCCTGTCCGAAGACGCTCCGCTCTACCACCGGCCGATGGCCCGCCCCGGTGACCATGACGCTCGCGCCGCCGATGACCCCGGCGCCCTGCCCGCCCCGGCCGACTGCGGCCAGGACGTGCTCACCCTGCTGACCGATCCCTCGTGGGTCTACCGTCAGTACGACCACCAACTGTTCCTCAACACGGCCGAAGGACCGGGTGGCGACGCCGCGGTGCTGCGCCTGGCCGCACCGGGACTGCCCGCGTCGGAGCGGGGGCTCGCCCTCACCACCGACTCCAATCCCCTGTGGTGCTCGATCGATCCACGGGCCGGCACCGCGGCCACGGTGGCCGAGGCCGCCCTCAACATCGCCTGCGCCGGGGCCACGCCCATGGCCGTGGTCAACTGCCTCAACTTCGGCAATCCCGAGCATCCCGAGGTGATGTGGCAGTTGTCGGAGGCCATCGACGGGATGAGCGAGGCCTGCCTGGCCCTCGACCTCCCGGTCATCGGCGGCAACGTGAGCCTCTACAACGAGAGCTTCGGTGCCGACATCAACCCCACCCCGGTCATCGGCGCCCTGGGCCTCATCGAGCGCCTGACCTGCCGGCCACCGGGGGTCACCCTGGTCGATGACGCCACCCTCGTCTTGCTCGACGCCAGTGTCGGGACGACCGGGGGACAGCGGAACCCGCCCTCCCTCGGCGGGTCGCGCTGGGCTGTCGAGTGCCGCGGCCACCGCCACGGCACGCTGTGCGCCCTCGACCTGACCGGCCACCGGAGGTTGGTGAAGTTCGTCTCCGAGTTGGTGGCGGAGGGAGTAGCCGGAGGCGACGGAGTGGTGTCCGGCATCCACGACGTCTCCGGTGGCGGACTGGGCGTGGCCCTGGCCGAGCTGTCGGTCCGTTCAGGCATCGGCCTGCAGGTGGCCGGGGTGGCCGATCACCATGAGCTGTTCACCGAGGCCCCGTCCCGGGTGGTGGTGTGCACCACCCGCCGCAACGAGCTGGTGGCCCGGGCCGCGGAGGCCGGAGTCGGCTTCCGGGTGCTGGGCACCACCGGGGGAGACCGGATCGTCGTCGAGGGCCTGGTCGATCTCGGGGTGGCCGAGGCCACCGAGTCGTGGCGCACCCGCCTGCCCTCACTGTTGGACGAGCTGGCCCCGGCCACCCCGGTCTGACCGCTGGGGTCAGACCGGGGTCATGCCCCTGGGCGGCGGGACTCGAGGTGGGCCAGCACGCGGTCGAGGACCTTGAGGTCGCCGGTGCCGGTGCCGACGGCCAGGTCCGGCTTGTTGGTGCCGTGGTAGTCGGAGCCCCCGGTCGCCACCAGATCGAACCGACGGGCCAGATTGCCCAGCTGCTGTCGCTGCCGGGGCGAGTACCGACCGTAGGTGCACTCGATCCCGCCGATACCCGCGGCCGCCTGATCACCGACGGCACGGGCCAGATCGGGCCCTTGCAGGCCCCAACTGAACGGGTGGGCCAGCACCGCCACCCCTCCCGAGGCACGGGCCAGGCGGGCCACGTCCGCCCCGGTCAGCCGCGCCTTGGGGATGAATGCCGGGCGCCCGTTGACCAGGTACCGCTCGAATGCCTCGTCCGTGGACCCGACGGCGCCGACCTCGACCATGACCGACGCGAAGTGGGGGCGGCCGATCCCCTCTTCTCCTCCCGCCTCGGCCACCACCATGTCGTAGGTGATGGGAATGCCGAGGTCGGCCAGTCGCTCGGCCAGGGCGACGTTGCGTCGCTGCCGGTCGTCGCGGAGACGGGCCAACTCCTCACCGAGCGGGTTGTCCTCGTCCTCCACGAAGTACACGAGGATGTGCATGCCGCCCCGCCCCACCGGCTCGCAGGATACCTCGCACCCGGGGACGAAGGTGATGCCGAGCCCGTTGGCCCGTCGGCGGGCCGCGGGGATGCCGGCCAGCGAGTCGTGGTCGGTGAGGGCGATGGCGCTGCAACCGGCTTCGACCGCCAGCTCCACGATCCGCGCAGGGGGGTCGGTGCCGTCGGAGACGTTGGAGTGGGTGTGGAGATCGATCATCGCCGACGACGCTAGTGGTCGGTCGATCCGTGCCTCCGGGCGCCGGTTAGACGGACGGCGAGTCCTCCCCACTAGGATGGCTATGCGCGATCCGGGTCCCTCGGGTTCCGGTCGCAGCGACAAGCCCGACGACCCCCGGTGTGTGCGGTGACCAACCGATGATGGAGGCCAAGGAAGCGTGTGGAGTCTTCGGGGTCTATGCCCCGGGGCGGGCAGTCGCACACCTCACCTTCGACGGCCTCTTCGC
>JADGOF010000166.1 GCA_017883105.1 Acidimicrobiales bacterium | reverse complement strand
CCTTCGCCAAAGACCCTGCGGGCCGAGATCACCGGGAAGCCAGTCGGAACCTCGGCGCTTGTGGGAAAAAGTCCGCGCGGTATTACGCGAAGGTCTTTAAGTCGGCGGAGGCTTGGCGTTCCCCCATGGCCAGGGCCTTAGGAACTGACGAGGGTGTCATCAGCTCGACGATGTCCACCTGTTCGGGTACCCGGATCATCACGGAGGTCCCGCTCGCTTCGAGATCCGCCAACTCCTGCTCGGCGCCGCCCGGGTGGGAGGTCATCATTCCCTCGGCCAGATCACTTCCGACGGTCAGGGCCAGAATCAGCACCCGCTTGGCCCCGGCCATCAGGTCGAGATGGATGCCGGTACCGCTTACCCCGCCGTCCATGCAGCGACGGTCTCCGATGGGCTGCGGTGCGAACACGCCGGGCACGGCACTGCTGGCCGCCACCGCCCGGGCCACCGACACGTTGGCGGCCCGGGTGATGACGCACCGCTCACCGGTGTACGTGTCGACGCAGGTGATGTGCAGTGCGTCCGAGGTTCAGCGCGGCCGGCCGAGGACCAGCGAGAGATTGCCTTGGATCACGTCGGGTTTGGGGGTCACGGCCGCCAGTGCGGCGTGACCGATGGCTTGGACCGTGGCCGGTTCGCTGTCGGCGGCCTTGGTGAAGAGGTCGAGGGCGAGTTGGTGGGAGGGATGGAGATTGGCGGAAGGGGCCAACGCCGACACCAGGGCGGGGACCTTGGCCAAGAGCTTGATCTCGGAGTGCAGACGCGGCAATCTGCCGCCGGTGAGCGCCGAGGCCACCACCGAGCCGGCCGAGGTGCCGACCACCCGGTCCGAGGTCTCGAACAGCACGCCGTGGGCCGCCAGGGTGCTGAGGTAGGCCACCTGCCAGGCCACGAAGAACAGGCCTCCGCCACCGAGGCTCAGGCCGCGGTCGACATGGTGGCCGTAGCCGGCGGCAAAGCTCCGGGGGAGCGCGGCGTCCATCGCAACGGACTTCGATGACGGGTTCTCCAGGGCCACGCCCGAACTTTACCAACCGGTGAGTTGCCGGCTTGAGACATTGGGCATCGCCGCGCCGGCGAACGACGTGGCGGAACGAAGGCAGTTGTCGAAAAGGTCGGCACAGTAGCTTGAGCGAAGCGATCTGAGGGTTGCCCCGACGTACGCAGGGGCAGGTGGGGATCGACCGGCGTGGTCGAGCGCCAGGACGGCGCAAAGGGGGATGCGTGGCCACGGACATCGACGGTGAACCCACAGGGGAGCTCCCCACGTCAGGCACTGGCAGAGACGGCACCTACCTCGTCGGAGTCGGTCTGATCATCATGCTGGCCGGCGCGCTGTTCGGCTACGACCAGGGCGTCATCTCGGGCGCGCTCACCGGGATCCAGAAGCAGTGCTCGGTCGGCACCTTCCTGCTCGATGTCATCACCTCGTGGGTGACATTGGGCGCCATGGCCGAGGCATTGGTGGCCGGAGGTCTGGCCGATCGACTGGGACGGCGAATCACCATCCTCGTGGCCGCCGTGCTGTTCGTCATGGGTGCCCTGATGGAGTGCCCCGCCCCCGGTTCGGCCATCTTGGTCATCGGCCGGCTCATGGTCGGGTTCGGTGTCGGTGTCGCGTCGGTGGCCGCTCCGCTCTACGCCTCGGAACTTTCACCCAGCCTTCTCCGCGGCCGCATGGTGTCGCTCTATCAGCTGGCCATCACCATGGGCATCTTCGTGGCCTACTTCGCCGACTGCCTCCTGACCAAGGGCAACCGGTGGCGGCTCATGCTCGGTATTTCGGCCATCCCCGCAGTGCTGCTCTTCCTGGCCGTCCTTCCCCTGCCCGACTCGCCCCGTTGGTATGTGAAGGTCGCGCGCGACGACGAGGCGAAGGCTGCCCTGCAAAAGGTCGAACCGGGGACCGACGTGGACAGGCAGCTCCAGATGATGAAGGACTTCAACCAGGAGGAGGCGGCTGGCGGGCGGTGTTCGCTCCGGCCTGGCGACGTCCACTGGCGATCGGCATCTCGCTGGCTGTCCGCCAGCAGTTCACCGGCATCAACGCGATCATCTACTACGCCGACAAGATCTTCGAGGCGGCCGGTTTTGCCTCTCCCGCAAGTCAGAGCCTGGCCACGGTCTGGGCGATCGGAGAGGTCAACGTGGTAGCCACTTTCGGCGCTGTTGCCTGGGTCGACCGGTTCGGCCGAAGGCCCCTGCTGATGATCGGCTCGGTGGGTATGGGAGTCAGCCTGGTCGTGGTCGGTGCCATGTTCGAACGAGTCGGCAAGCTGCCCGGCGGCACCCATTCGTCGACCACGACAACCGCCGGGACGGTCACCCTGGTCGCCCTGATCACGGAAGCCGGCACCTTCTGGCTGTTCGCCGGGTTCTGTGCGGTCACCTTTGTCTTCGTGAGCCGATTCGTGCCGGAAACCAAGGGCAAGTCCCTCGAAGAAGTGCAATCGATGTGGGGCGATCCCGACGCCGTCACCCGGGCCATCACCTCGCGACGGTGACCGGCCACCGTTCTGCCGATGGGACGGGCCCGTGGCAGACCGCCTGGGCGGCTACCGGTTGAGCAGATCCTTGGCGATGTGGGTGATCTGGATCTCGTCGGTTCCGGCATAGATCTGGAACACCTTGGCGTCGCGGGCCAACTGCTCGACCCGGAACTCGGCCATGTACCCGTTGCCGCCGAACAGCTGCACGGCCTCCATGGCCACCTCGGTGGCAGCCTGGGCGGAGTAGAGCTTCATTGCAGACGCCTCGGCCAGAGTCAGACTCTTGCCGGCGGCCGAGAGCTCGATGTGCCGGAAGACCAGGTTCTGCACGTTGAGCCGGGCGACCTCCATCTTGGCCAGCTTGAGCTGGATCAGCTGGCGGTCGCCGATGCGCTGACCCCACAGCATGCGGTTCTTGGCGTATTCGACCGACAGTTTGAGGCACTCCTCGATGAGGCCCAAGGACATGGCCGCCAGCCCGGCCCGTTCGGTGACGAAGTTGCCCTTGGCCGAGTCGCGTCCGCTCCCGGCCCGCTCGTCCTCGGTCTCACCGAGCAGGTACTCCTTGCCCACTCGGACATCCGACAGGAAGAGCTCGCCGGTGGGCGAGGAGTGAAGTCCCATCTTGCGGAACGGCTTGGACTGCTCGAAGCCGGGCATCCCCTTTTCCAGCACGAAAGTGAGGACCTGGCGGTCGCGGACCGGCGTGTCTGATCCGTCGTCGAGCTTGGCGTAGAAGACGATGGTATCGGCGAAAGGGCCGTTGGTGATGAAGGTCTTGTTCCCGTTGAGGATGTACTCGTCGCCGTCACGGCGGGCCGAGGATTTCATCCCGCCCAGTGCGTCGGAACCGGAGTCGGGCTCGGTGATGGCCCAGGATCCGATCTTGTCGCCGGTAAGCAGATCGAGTCCCCAGCGCTCCATCTGGGCCGGTGTGCCCTGCTTCATGATCGTGCCGGCGGCCAGGCCCACGCTCACGCCCATGGCCGTCACGATCCCCGGGCAGTAGCGGCACAGTTCGATGATCGGGATGAGGGTCATGGCTGCGGCCCCACCGTCGCCCTGACGCTCGGCCCGTTCCGCCGCGGACTCGGCCCCGGCACCGGACCCCTTGCGTTCGAGCTGCGTCTTGAACCGGTCGCGGGCCATCTGGTCCATGCCGAAGGTGGCGTACATCTTCCGGATGATGTCGTAGGGGGGAAGGTCGCCGTGCTCCAGCGCCTCGATGTTGGGCACCACCTCGGCGTCGATGAAGCGGCGGATGGCGTCCCTCACCATCAGTTGTTCCTCGGACCATTCGAACACGTCGGACCTCCTGGCGTCCCCTCGTCAGCTGACGGTTGCCTGATCGGAGGCTATCCGACCTCGGCCTACAGTCGAGATGTGCGATGGAAGCGGGAACCCGAACAGTCTGCCTACCAACGATGGGGCGGGGAGCCCTTCTTCACGGTCCTGGTGGAGCGGTTCTATGCCGGTGTGGCCACCGATCCCCTGCTGCGCCCCATGTACCCCAACGATCTCAGCGAGTCGAAGGCGCATCTCGCCCTGTTCCTCATGCAGTACTGGGGAGGTCCCCGGGAGTACAGCGACCAGCGCGGACACCCGCGACTCAGGATGCGCCACGATCCGTTTGTGATCGGCACCGCCGAGGCGGAGGCCTGGCTCCGACACATCACCGCGGCGGTCGACACGGCCGGCTTGGACGAGGCGGATCGGGCGGTTCTCCTCGACTACCTGACCATGGCGGCACACAGCATGGTCAACGCGCCGGGCTGATCCGGTCCGGTCGGGCTCGAACCGTGGGTCGGCCCTCCTGCGTCGGCCAGTCTTCCTTCTCTGATCTCGAACTACCAGGTCAGGCCCAATGCCTCGCGCATGGCGGAATCGGAGGTGGCGTCGTCAAACTGGGATCGGGCAGCCAGGATGGCCACGGCGTCGTGACTCACCGGCACCCGCAGCGGCGTGGCCAGGTCCTCGATGGCCCGCCGGATGGCGGCGGCCACCATGCCGGGTCCGGGGCGACCGGCCGGATCGGCGACCAACCGGTCGACGCCGTCCCACTGCTCCCACAGACCGCGGTAGGCGTCCACCCTGTCCACCGGCTTCATGCCCGGAGCGACGTAACCGGGCTCGATGATGACCACCCGGATGCCGAAATGTCCGAGCTCGTAGTGCAACGTCTCCGACAGCGATTCGAGCGCGGATTTTGAGGCGGAGTACGGACCTTTGAGAGGCGTCGCCACTCGGCCATGGACCGAGCTCACATTGGCCATCACGCCGCTGCCCCGTTTCCGCCAGCCCGGCAGGACGTGTTGGAGCAGGCGCAGGGGCCCGAATCAGTTGGTCTCGAACATAAGACGCAACTGGTCGAGGGGATAGCTCTCGAGGGGCCCCTTGCCGGTCACTGCGGCGTTGTTCACGATGCCGTCGATCTCGCCGGCTCCATCCAGGGCGGGCCGGATCGACGACTCGTCGGTCACGTCAAGGGTGAGGCGTATCGCCACATCGAGATCGGTGAGCAGGTCGACGTTGCGGGCGGTGGCTGTGGCCGCCCCGATAGAGCGTGCCGCACCGGTGATCAGTAGTCGCATCCCGGCGAACGTAGGGCAGCCCCAGGGCTGCCCGGCTGCCACTGCGACGGCGTCGTAGCCGTCGTTGTGCGAGTCGGCAGTCCCGGGCTTCTTGTCGGTCTTCAGGCCGATCCGAGTCCGGATACGCTGCCGGAATGACGACCGAGGAGCTTCTTGCCCGCGCCTGCCCGGTGATCCGTGACAACGGATGGGCCTACTACTTCGTGCCCGAGACCGAGGCCCGGGGCAAGGAGCTGGGTCTCGACCCCTTCCAGTTCTACTGTCTCGGCCGGGGTGGAGTGCTCGGGGACGTGGAGCCCCTGGTGGTGAGTAGTGCCTTCGGATACTTCAACCCGGCAGTGGTCGAGCAGTTGTGGAACTCAGCGAAGGCGGTGATCGCTCCGAGAGACGCGGCGCGGGCCCACTTCGAGTGCTGTGCCGAACTTGGCCGGTCCCGGCTCAGCGGTCTGGAGGGTCTCGACTCTTTCTGCGCCACCGCCCAGGCGGTCCACGACGCGGCCGATCCCGTCGGACTGGCGTTGTACTCGGGGTTCAAGGCGGAGCCACTGGTCGAAGATCTGCCCGGACGGGCCATGCAGCTGATGGCCGTGCTGCGCGAGTTCCGGGGGAGC
>JADGOF010000165.1 GCA_017883105.1 Acidimicrobiales bacterium | reverse complement strand
ACCCCACCGTCGGCCGCCGCGAGCCAGTACCCGGCACCATGCGGGGCGGAGGCCATGGCCACGATGGGCATCGTGAGGCGGGCACCGCCCATCGAGCCGAAGAACCGGGCGTCCCCGAAGCTGAAGATCCCACCGTCCGAGGCCACCTCCCAGTAGCCCTGCCCGCCCGCCGTCCCGGCCACGCCCACGACGGGGCGGTTGAGCGGCTGGCCGCCCATCGAGCCGAAGAACCGGGCGTCCCCGAAGCTGAAGATCCCACCGTCCGAGGCCACCTCCCAGTAGCCCTGCCCGTCTGGGGTGGCCGCCATCCCGACGACTGGGGCGGCGAGCGGCTGGCCGCCCATCCCGCCGAACGAGCCGGCATCGCCGAAGCCCTGTGGTTGCGCGGCCGTGTCATCGTGCGGGGCCGTTGCCCCGGCGGGTCCCTGCCCACCGATGGCCATCAGACCGAGGGCCACCGAGAGCACGATCGACGCCACACCGATTCGATGGATGGAGGAAACCCGCTGTCTGCGCATGGATCGATGATGATAACGGTTGCCGAGGTGTGGCCAGGGCCAAAAGGCCTTACTGCTCCCTGGACACTCGTCGCCGAGCTCTGTTCGCCAGGTGCGGATCGTGACCTTGGTCCCTATTGTGGCGGGTCGGACGGAGCGCATGCTGGGGATGGGTGGTGCCGCATCCTGCAAGGAGCGGCGAGCCACGGACGGAGGGGAGGCGTCATGACGGTTCGAATCGCCGTCAACGGGTTCGGGCGGGTGAGTCGAGGCTTTCTCCGCGCCCGGGCCGGGTCCGCCGTCCTCGAGTCGGTGGCCGGAGCCGCCGCCGAACCACGGTGGTGACCATGCCGATGCCGGGCACCGCTCAGGGCAGGGCCGCCTTCGAGGTGCGCCTGCACGGCCGGGGCGGCCAGGGGACCGTGACAGCGGCCGAGTTGCTGTCGATGGCCGCCTTCGAGGACGGGCTCTACGCACAGGCCTTCCCGAGCTTCGGCTCCGAGCGTATGGGGGCGCCAGTCGAGGCATATTGCCGTATCGCGCAGGCTGCCATCCGCACACGCGAGCCCGTGGTGGAACCCGATTCGTTGATCATCCAGGACCCGACGCTGATCCACTCCGTCGACCTGTTCACCGGGCTCCGCCCGGACGGCTACGTGCTCTTGAACACGGTGGGCGGCTTCGACGACCTGGGACTGAGCGACCTGGTGAGCCGCTTCCGCTACGACCGCCTGCTGACCGTGCCCGCCACCGAATTGGCACGGCGTCATCTGGGGCGTCCCACCCCCAATTCGGCCCTGTTAGGCGGGTTCGCCGCCATGACCGGGGTCGTGTCGCTGAGTGCCATCACCCGCGCCATTCGCCAACGCTTTGCCGGGCAGATGGGTGAGGCCAACGTTGCCGCGGCCGAAGCGGCGTACCACCACGTGGCCCACGAGGAGGAGGAGCTCGAACATGCTGGCGCAGATTGAGGGGTCACGGGCGGTGGCCCACGCGGTGGCCCGCTGCCGGCCCGAGGTGGTGTGCACCTACCCCATCTCGCCCCAGACTCATATCATCGAGGCGTTGGGAGTGATGGTGAAGTCCGGCGACCTTGCCCCGTGCGAGTACATCAACGCTGACTCGGAGATGGCTGCCATGTCGATGGCCATCGGTGCATCGGCCGCCGGCGCCCGTGCCTACACGGCGACGGCCAGCCAGGGCCTGCTGTTCATGATGGAGGCCGTCTACAACGCGGCGGGCCTCGGGCTCCCGATCGTCATGACCCTGGCCAATCGCGCCATCGGGGCACCCATCAACATCTGGAACGACCACTCGGACGCGATGGCCGTCCGGGACGCCGGGTGGGTGCAACTGTTCGCCGAGACGAACCAGGAGGCGGTGGATCTCCACCTGTTGGCCTTCACTCTGGCTGAAGAGCTCTCCGTCCCGGTGATGGTGTGCATGGACGGATTCATCCTCACCCACGCGGTGGAGAGGGTCGACCTGCCCGACCAGGCACAGGTGGACCAGCTGGTGCCGCCGTTCGAGCCACGCCAGGTGCTGGATTGTGACGACCCCGTCTCCATCGGCGCCATGGTGGGCCCAGAGGCCTTCACCGAGGTCCGTTACCTGGCCCACGCCCGCCTGTCCCGGGCCCTCGAGGTCATCCCCGTGCTGGCCGAGCGCAACGCAGAGGTGCTCGGGCGGGCATCCGGTGGGCTCGTCAGCCCCTATCGCACCGACGACGCCGACACCGTGGTGGTGGCGATGGGCTCGGTACTCGGGACGCTGAAGGACGTCGCCGACGGACTCCGCGACGAGGGTACGCCGGTCGGGGTGCTGGGTATCTCGTGCTTCCGACCGTTTCCCGCCGACGAGATCCGCCGGGCATTGGAGCGCTCCAGGCGAGTGGTGGTGGTGGAGAAGGCATTCAGCAGCGGGTTCGGTGGCGTGCTGTCTGCCGATGTGGCCTTGGCGCTGCGGAGTCGGTCGATCCCGGTGGACACCATCGTGGCCGGCCTGGGTGGACGTCCGGTGCGGGCCGCATCGTTGCGTTCGCTGCTCATCGAGGCCCACCATGGTGGCCTCGACCAGGTGGTGTTCTGTGACCTCCAAGCCGGGTTGGTGCAGGGGGAGCTCGACCGCATGACAGCCCGCCGGCGCTCGGGTTCACCGGCCGAGAACGTGCTCCGCGATCTGGGAGCCGTGGCCCCCCACGGACGATGACCGCCGAACCGCGTTCACGGGTCCGCTTCTACCAGGTGGGGAGCTTCGCTGTCGGCAACCGGCTGGTGGGATCCGATCAGCGAAACGCCCAGTCGGACCCCGGCCGGGCCAACTCGCTCACCTCGGGCCACCGGGCCTGCGAGGGCTGCGGCGAGGCGCTCGGCGCCCGCTATGTGCTCGACGCCGCCATGCGCGCCACGGGAGGCCGGCTAGTGGCGGTGAACGCCACCGGTTGTCTCGAGGTGTTCTCGACTCCCTACCCGGAGACCTCATGGAGGGTGGCGTGGATGCACTCGCTCTTCGGCAACGCACCTGCGGTGGCTTCGGGAGTCGCCGCCGCCCTCCGGGTCAAGGGAAGGTCCGACGTCCGGGTGGTGGGCCAGGCGGGCGACGGCGGTGCGGTCGACATCGGCCTCGGGTGCCTGTCAGGGCTCTTCGAACGGAACGATGACGTGTTGTTCGTCTGCTACGACAACCAGGCCTACATGAACACCGGGGTACAGCGCTCGGGGGCCACGCCCCCCGGGGCTCGTACCGCCACCACCGAGGCGGTGGGGCCGGCGCCCGGCAACGGCTTTGGCCAGGGAAAGGACATGGCCCTCATCGCCATGGCCCACGAGATCCCTTACGTGGCCACGGCCACGGTCGGCGACCTCTTTGATCTGGAGACCAAGGTGGAGCGGGCCATGTCCATGCAAGGGGCGCGCTATCTGCACGTGCTTGTGCCCTGCCCGCTCGGGTGGGCCGCCGCACCGCGGGACACGATCCGCTTGGCGCGCCTGGCCCAGCAGACCGGGATCTTCCCGGTCATCGAAGCCGAAGGGGGAGGGGTCACCGGGGTGTCGAAGATCCGTCACCGGGTCCCCGTGGAGGAGTACTTGCGCCTGCAGGGTCGCTATGCCCACCTCTTCGATGCCGGGGGCGCAGTGGCTGCTCCCGAGGTGGTCGCCGGTCTGCAGGCCATCGCCGATCGGAACATCGAGCGATACGGGCTCCTCGGTGACGAGCCCGACAAGGAGGAGTCGTGAAGGACAAGCCGTTCGCCATCACCCTCGACGTCGGGTCGAGTCTGGCCAACAAGACCGGTTCGTGGCGGGTCGAACGGCCCGTCTACGTCGACCGACTTTCCCCTTGCAACCACGCATGTCCCGCTGGTGAGGACATCCAGGGCTGGCTCTACCGCGCCGAGGAGGGGGACTACGAGGGAGCGTGGAGCGTCCTGGTGGAGACAAATCCCTTCCCAGCGGTGATGGGACGAGCCTGCTTCCGGCCCTGCGAGGCCGCGTGCAACCGGTCCGGGGTGGACGAGGCTGTCGGGATCAACGCCATCGAGCGTTTTCTGGGCGATCAGGCGATCGACCAGGGATGGGAGGTGCCGGTGCCCGGTCCCGCCACGGGACATCGCGTGCTGGTCGTCGGTTCGGGACCGGCTGGGCTGTCTGCCGCCTACCACCTGTGCCGGTTGGGCCACGAGGTGGAGATCCACGAGGCTGCGCCGATGCCGGGTGGCATGCTGCGCTACGGCATTCCCGCCTACCGCCTTCCGCGCCGGGTGGTCGACGCCGAGATCGAGCGGATCACCGCCATGGGGGTGACGTTGGTCACGGGCAGCCCGATCACCGATGCGAGCTCGGTCATGGCGGGAGACGGCTTCGACGCCGCCTTCGTGGCGGTCGGGGCCCAGCGGGGGCGTGACGCGGAGATCCCGGCCGGTGACGCCGCCCGGGTGGTCGACGCCGTCTTGCTGCTCCACGGGTTGGAGGAGGGCCGCCGGCCCGGTCTCGGACGGCGGGTCGTCGTCTACGGTGGCGGCGACACGGCCATGGACGTGGCGCGCACCGCCGAGCGTCTGGGTGCCACCGACACGGTGGTCGTCTACCGCAGGACCCGCGACCGAATGCCCGCCCATGACGAGGAGGTGGACGACGCTCTGGCCGAGGGCGTTCGGATGCGCTGGCTGTCCACCGTGGCCCGTGCCGAGGGCGGGCGCCTGGTGCTCGAGCACATGGACCTCGATGATGAGGGTCTCCCGCGGCCCACCGGCGAGCTCGAAGAGCTCGAAGCCGACTCGCTCGTGCTGGCGTTGGGCCAGGACGCCGACCTGTCGCTGCTCGACGATCTGTCCGGCGTGCGCACCAGCGGTGGGACCGTCGAGGTCGACCCGGACCAGATGACCGGCTGCTCTGGAGTCTTCGCCGGCGGTGACGTGACCGGCGGCGAGCGGACCATCACCGGTGCGGTGGGAGAAGGCCGTCGTGCCGCGGCGTCCATCGACGCCTTCATGGACGGCAGGGCGCCGACGCGACCTTTAGACCGGCCCTTGGCCGCCGCCGATCGGTTGAACCTGTGGTACTTCGAGGACGCACCGAGGATGCTGCGCCCCCGCCTCGAGGCAGCCAGGCGGCGAACGAACTTCGATGAGGTGGTGGGCGGCCTGGGTGCCGACGAGGCCCTCTTCGAAGCCAGGCGCTGTATGTCGTGCGGGAACTGCTTCGAGTGCGACAACTGCTTCGGCGTGTGTCCCGACAACGCGGTGATCAAGCTCGGGCCGGGGAAGCGATACCGGTTCGATCTCGACTACTGCAAGGGGTGCGGGATCTGTGTCCAGGAGTGCCCCTGCGGAGCCATCGACCTGATACCCGAGCCCCGCTGATCCCCGGGCCGGCCAGATGACCACCCACTCACGGGCGGTAGCCGGGACGGATCAGCTTGAGCGTCCCTGCCGCGTCCCACAGCGCGTCACGGGCACGGGGGTCGGCCGCCTCGTCGATGAGCAGCCGCGCCTGGGCGTGCTGGCTCCGGCCGAAGATCTCTGCGGCACCGTGCTCGGTGATGACGACCGAGTGCTGGAACGAGCTGATCGGATCGTGGAGTAGAGGGACGATGGTCGACGAGTCGCTCTTGTCGTGCCATGACCGCAGGGCGATGACCGCATGCCCACCCTCGGAGTGCAGGGCTCCGTCGACGAAATCCGGTTGGCCGCCGAACCC
>JADGOF010000164.1 GCA_017883105.1 Acidimicrobiales bacterium | reverse complement strand
CCACGCCTGGTCCAGGACGACCAAAGGGAACCCGAAGACCGCCCAGAACCCGTTATCCAGCAGTCAAAAAGGCTGCTTGAGCTGGGTCAAGGGTTTAATCGCAAGCTAAGGGATAAGGGACAAAGACGCAGGTACACGCCTGCAGTATTGGAAATAGAAGAGATGACCCACCAATGTCAACTCATCACGCTATGCTTGAGAACATGAAGTACATGGACACTTCTTCGGGCCGGGATCTCGCGGCAGGGGAGAAGTCCGCGGAGAGCAAGCCCGCGGACGTCGAGACGGGTCCTCCGTCCATGGCGGTATCGATTGCCGGTATTTCCAGGGCGTGTAGCAAGGATGCTCTCGCATCCAGCGCCAAGGCAGTTCGGGAGGCACTCTCGACGGAATGAACAGACACCCACAAGGTCTGGAACCGTCGAGGAGTCGCTTCGCAAGAAGCGGCTCCTTTTGTTTTTGGCGCCTTGTTCTCCCACCATCGCACGACATGGTGATCGCGGCCGTGGTCGGGCGGTCCTGATGTCGGCGCTACGCACGATTCCGACCGGCTCCTGACCCGCGATCGGCGCAACGGCCGGTGGTCCGCCCGGGCCCGACTGTATGGAGCGTGGCCGACGTGATACCCGCCCAACGCGATTTGGGATGGGGAACGCGGTCTGAATCGGCCTGATTACTGGAAATGAACCATAGGAAACCCTTTAGAAACAGAGAAAGGAGCAAACACATGAACGAACACGAGCTCACCTCAGAGACTGCATCGCTGCGGACGCCGGTTGGCCGTCACGAGCCCGAATGGGCGACACGGGCCACCACGGCCCGGGCGGAAGCATGGTCCTCGGACCGGGTCCTCGACCCGGGTGACTCGCACGACAAGGGCGAATCATCGCTCTGCGTCGGCGAGGCGGCATGACCGCACACGCCGGGTGTCAGGCGGGGTCGGCCTGCTCCTGTCGTTCGAACTGGATGTGGTACAACTCGGCGTACTGGCCGTCGGCGGCAAGCAGCTCGTCGTGGTGGCCCCGTTCGACGATGCGCCCGTGGTCGAGCACCAGGATCATGTCCGCCTCCCGCACGGTGGACAAACGATGGGCGATGACCAGGGACGTACGGCCCTCGAGGGCGGTGGCCAGCGCCTTCTGCACGGCCGCCTCCGACTCGGAGTCGAGGTGGGCGGTGGCCTCGTCGAGCACCACCACCTCGGGGGCCTTCAATAGGATGCGGGCGATGGCGATGCGTTGCTTCTCGCCACCTGACAACCGATAGCCACGATCGCCCACCACCGTGTTCAACCCGTCGGGAAGCGTGGCGACCATGGTGGCGATCTGGGCGCCGGCCAGCGCCGAGTCCATCTCGGCGTCGGTGGCGTCGGGCTTGGCGAAGAGCAGGTTGCCTCGGATGGTCTCGTGGAAGAGGTGGGCGTCCTGGGTGACCACGCCGATGGTGGCGGTCAGCGACTCCGCGGTGGCATCCCGGACGTCGGTGCCGTTGATACGGATGGCACCCGACCGCACGTCGTAGAGGCGGGGGAGGAGCTGGCTGACGGTGGTCTTGCCCGCTCCGGACGGTCCGACCAACGCCACCAGCTGCCCGGGCTCGGCGGTGAAGCTGACGTCGAACAGGACCTGCTGGGAGACGGTGGTATCGAGAACGGCTACCGATTCGAGGGAGGCCAGGGACACCTCGTCCGCAGTGGGATAGCGGAAGTCCACATGGTCGAACTCGATGCGGGCCGGGCCGGGCGGGATCGGTTGGGCGTCGGGCTTGTCGGTGATCATCGGGGGCAGATCGAGGATCTCGAAGACCCGATCGAAGGAGACCAGCGCGGTCATGACGTCGATCTGGACGTTGGAGAGTGCGGTGAGCGGGGCGTACAGTTGGGTCAGGTAGGCCGCCAGGGCCACCACGGTCCCGACGGACAGGGCCCCGTCCACGGCCTGTACGCCTCCCCAGCCGTAGACCACCGCGGTGGCCAATGCCGCGGTCAGGGTGAGCGCGGCGATGAAGAAGCGGGCATACATGGCTTGGGTGATTCCGATGTCCCGGACCCGGCCGGCCTTCTGCTCGAACGCGCTCCGCTCCTCGGCCGGCCGGCCGAACAGCTTGACCAGCAGGGCCCCTGAGACGTTGAACCGCTCGTTCATCGTGTTGTTCATCTGCGCGTTGAGGCCGTAGGACTCGCGGGTGATCGCCGACAGTCGGCGTCCGACCCGCTTGGCCGGCAGGACGAACACCGGAAGGATGACGAGACTGATCAGCGTGATCTGCCACGAAAGGAAGAACATCACGATGAGGACCAACGTCACGCTGATCAGGTTGGAGACCACCGACGACAAGGTGTCGGTGAACGCCTGCTGGGCACCGATCACGTCGTTGTTCAGCCGACTGATCAGCGCACCGGTCTGCGTGCGGGTGAAGAAGGCGATCGGCATCTTCTGGATGTGGCCGAAGACCTGGGACCGCATATCGAAGATGAGACCCTCGCCCACCTTGGCCGACACCCACCGCATGGCGATGGAGAGGCCGGTGGCGGCAAAGGCCACGCCCGCCGCCACCAGGGACAGGACGACGATCAGAGTCTTGTCGTGCCCTTTGATGCCGTTGTTGATGATCGAGCGGAACAGAAGCGGGTTGATCACCCCGAGGACGGCGTTGACGGTGACCAGAACCAGAAACCAGGCCAGGATCTTCCGGTAGGGCCGGGCGAACTGGAACATCCGCTTGGCCGTGCCCTTGGTCACGTGCTGGTCGGTGACCGACTCGTCGCGGCGCATCGAGCGCATGACCGAGCCGAACTGGCCACCGCCGCCCATGCCGTGCCCGGGCATGCTCACTGTGGATCTCCACCGACGGCCGTCATGCCTCGGACCCTACTGTTCGGCGGTCCCTTCCCATCCGTGGATGGGTCGGTCAGCTGACCAACCCGCGCCCGGTGACCAAAGGCAGGTCGAGGGCGGTGAGCAGCCCGGGGGCGCCCTCGACCACGGCGGGGATGGAGTTGACCAATCGCATGGCCGTGGCCTTGAGCCCGGCGGTGTTGTGATCGCCGTCACTGCCCAGAAGCTGAAGGTCGAGGGTGTAATTGGGCTCACCGGTCACCGTCACCCGGTAGCACCCGTGGCCCGCGGGCTGGGGCCACTCCGGGGCCAGGTCGTCGTGGAGACGGGTGACATGCTCGAGGACGATGACCGCCCTGCCGTTGCGCATTCCCCTGACCTCGAAGTGGAGGGCGGCGGCGGTCCCCTTCTCGATGGTGCCGGCGTCGATCTCGAAGGTTTCGAGTGCCGGACGGCGCTCGTACCACTCGTCGACCGAGTCGAGCTCCACGTCGAGGGCTGCGGCCAACTGGCGGACCACGCTGCCCCAGGCCATGGTCAAGACCCCGGGTTGGAGGATCTTCGGGACCTCGTCGATGGGCCGACCGAATCCCATGATGTCGAAAAGGACCATGCCCTGGTTGTAGGTGTTGTAGTTGAGGATCTCGAAGCACCGCACCTCGTCGATGCGCTCGCTGACACCGGTCAGCACCAGCGGCAGGGCGTCGTTGGCGAACCCGGGGTCGACCCCGTTGACGAAGAGGGAGACACCGCCCTCTCTGGCCGCGGTGAGCATCGGCTCGATCATCGAGTCGTCGACCACGCCGTAGGGGTATTGGAGGAACACCGGTCCGCTGGAGACCACGTTGATCCCGGCATGGAGCAGCTTTTGCATGTCAGCGAGGGCCTCGAACAGCCGGTCGTCGGCCATGGCGGTGTGCACCACCACGTCGGGCTTCAGGGCAACCACGGCATCGATGTCGTGGGTGGCCGTCACCCCGAGGGTGCGGTCGAGGCCGGCCAGGTCGCCGGCGTCCTTGCCCACCTTGTCCGGGTTGGACACCCAGAGTCCGACCAGCTCGAGGTCGGGTCGGGCGTCGATACCGGCGATGGCGTGTCTGCCGACGTTGCCCGTGCTCCAGGCGACGACTCGGTAGGTCTTGCTCATGATGGGCTCCTCAGTCGGTGGTGAATGGTGCGGAGAGTGCGCTCTGTTGGTCGATCGGTGCCGATCGGGCTGGTGGTGCTCACACGTCGGGCAGGCCCATGTCGAGGTTGGGGCCTTCGATGCCGCCGTCGACCTCGAGGATTTTCCCGGTGATGAACGACCCGGCCTGCGAGGCCAGGTAGATCACCGCGGCGGCGATGTCCTCCGGGTCGCCGATGCGGCCAAGGGGGGTACCCTCCTCCAGGGCCACGCGGAGCTCGTCGGTCTGCATGACGATGTCCAGGGCGGAGGTGGCCACCGATCCCACGGCGATGGCGTTGACCCGAATGCGAGGGGAGAGATCGGCGGCGGCCAACCTGGTGTAGTGGGCGAGCGCCGCCTTGGCGGTGCCGTAGGCCAGAAACCCCCGTCCGGACACTCGTCCCATGGCCGAGGAGATGTTGACCACCGATCCGCCGTCCCCCTCCAACATCAGTGGTACCGCCGGACGCAGCAGGGCGTGGGCAGTCGCCACATTGAAGTGGAAGGCCTGTTCCATGCGGCCCGGTGAGGTGTCCATGAACGGCCGGGGCAGGGCCCCGCCCACGTTGTTGACCACCAGGTCGAGTCGACCGAAGGCTTCCCGGGCGTGGTCGACCAGTGCGGCCACCGCCACGAGATCGCTGAGGTCGGCGGGCACCAGCACGGCCCGACGGCCGGCGGCCTCCACCTTGTGGGCCACTTCGGCCAGCTGATCGGCGGTGCGGGCAGAGATCAACACGTCGGCACCGGCCTCGGCCAGGCTCACTGCGGTGGCGGCACCGATGCCCCGTCCGGCGCCGGTGACGATGGCCACCTTGTCGGTCATACGGAAGCGATCGAGAATCATGGGCGGGCTCCCCCTAGCAATGGCCGACGGTGCTGTCGGCCCCAGACAGTGCTACCAGCCCGAGACCCTGGTGCGCCACGCCGGGGGGACTGGAGCGTCCCCGCCGCAGTCGATATGCCTCGGCGCCCACGCTCGCCCGACCGGCTCATTCGGCCAGCCCGGCCACCGCCACGATCTCGGTCGGCCGCAGCCTGACCACGAGCTCGCCGGGGACGCCGTTCCGCCTCCCGAACGCTGCGGCGTTCTCCTGGCCCATGTAGCGGCCGGCGATCAAGGTCGCCCAGTGGACGACGTCGTCCAGCACCGCGCTGACTGTGGCGATCCCGTCGATGGTGACGAAAGAGAACGGGGGAACCTCATCATCGATGCAGATGGACACCCGGGGATCACGCTGCAGGTTCCGGCCCTTCAGGGTGTCGGTGCCGGTGTTGAAGACCACGTCGCCAATGGGGGAGTCGGCCGCTGCCGTCGAGGTGTCGAGGGCGAACCAGACCGGGGCCACATGCGCTCGACCGTCGGCCCGGATCGTCGCTAGTTTGCCGGTGTGGGTCGGCTCGCCGGTGAGGAATGCCAGCAGTTCATCGGCATTCATGGGACGGGCCACAGCAGTCTCCGATCGCGGGAAAGGTGGAGTGGCTCAGGCCGGCCGGGTGGAGGGGAGGCCGAGCTTGCGGTGGTCCCAGCTCACGGTGCGCTCGACGGTGAGTTTGGCCACGATCCGCTTGTTGAGCATGGTCTCGACAAAGGGACGGAGCTCTTCGCTGTAGGTGCCGTAGTAGCGCTCGAAGAGATTGACCCCGAGCTCCCACATCTTGTCCGGATCCTCGACGATCTCGGCCGTGCCCACCAGCTCCACGCCGCGCAGCTC
>JADGOF010000163.1 GCA_017883105.1 Acidimicrobiales bacterium | reverse complement strand
CTGATCAAGGTGCTGGTGGTCTTCGGCGCCCTGATGGTGGCCGTGATGCTCATGATCTGGTTCGAGCGGAAGGTCATCTCGGACATGCAGAGCCGCATCGGCCCCAACAGGGCAGGTCCGTTCGGCATCGCCCAGACCCTGGCCGATGGGATCAAGCTCTTCTTCAAAGAGGATCTGATCCCCGATCAAGCGGACCGCTTCGTGTTCAAACTAGCGCCCTACCTCACCATCATCCCGGCCTTCTTGAGCTTCGCCATAGTGCCCATCGGCGGCGAGGCGACCATTGCCGGGCACACCTTCGAACTGCAGTTGGCCGATCCCCCCATGGGCATCCTCTTCCTGCTGGCCATGTCCTCCATCGGCGTCTACGGGATCATGCTGGCCGGTTGGTCGTCCGGCTCGAAGTACCCGCTGCTCGGCTCAGTCCGCGCCTCGGCCCAGATGATCTCCTACGAGGCCGCCCTCGGGATGACCGTGGTCACCGTGGTACTGATCACCGGAGCGCTCAGCACCCGCACCATCGTTAACGCCCAGGCCGCCCACCTCTGGCAGTGGAACGCCATCCGGCTGGGCGTGGTGCCGTTCGTCATCTTCTTCATCGCCGTCATCGCCGAGACCAACCGACCTCCGTTCGACCTGGTCGAAGCCGACTCCGAGCTGGTCGGCGGCTACGTCACCGAGTACTCGTCGATCCGGTTCGCCCTGTTCTTTCTGGCCGAGTTCATGAACACCATCACCATGTCGGCCATCACGGTGACCCTCTTCTTCGGTGGCCCCGACGGCCCGGTGCCCCACATCGCCCATCTCCAGTGGCTGTGGCCGATCCTGTGGTTCCTGGGCAAGACCATCGCCTTCTTGTTCATCTTCGTGTGGCTTCGGGCGGCATTGCCCCGCCTCCGCTACGACCAGCTGATGGACCTGGGCTGGAAACGCCTGATCCCGCTGTCGCTCGGCTGGCTGCTCATCGTGGCCGGCTTCGTGATCGACGGCTGGTGGGGCCTTGGGATGGCGGCCGCCATCGTGATGGCCGCCGTGGTGATCACCCGGGCCTTCACCATCGGGGGCGAACGCGAAGGGACCCGGGCCATCGTCCCTCCGGTGGGCGTCCGGCTGTGGAGCCGGCCGGCGGAGCCGGTCATCTCCTCGCCGGAGACGTCACCTTCCCCGTCGATCGAAGGGGGTGACAGCTGATGGCTGTCCCTGAACCGCCGCACAAGCGGCAGAACTTTCTGGGCGGGTTCAAGCTCACCCTCGAGCACCTCGGGCGTCCCCCGGTCACCCGTCAGTATCCGGAGGAGAAGCGGCCCAAGCAGCCGCGCCAGCACGGCCGTCACGTCCTCAACCGGTACGAGGACGGCATGGAGAAGTGCATCGGCTGTGAGCTGTGCGCCGGGGTGTGCCCGGCCGACTGCATCTACGTGCGTGGCCTCGACAACCCACCCGACCATCCGGTGTCCCCCGGTGAGCGGTACGGCTACGTCTACGAGATCAACTTCCTGCGGTGCATCCACTGCGACCTCTGTGTCGAGGCCTGTCCCACCGAGGCCATCACCGAGTCGAAGTTGATGGAGTTCTCCTTCACCAACCGGAACGACGCCATCTACACCAAGGACGAACTGCTGGTGGACGACGAGGGCAAGCCCAAGCACATGCCCTGGGAGGACTGGCGCGAAGGCGACGACCTGCACACCTCGGGATGGATGCGGGCCACTTCGCCGTCGGGCAGCGCGGCGTTCGAGGGTCAGGTCCAGTGGTCGGGCGAGCTCGGATTCGGATCGCGTGCTCCTGAAGCCGGTCAGAGCCCCGACCGCGACGACGCCAGCACCGGCAGCCGACAGCTGCGTGACACCCTCGAGCGTCACCTCCGTCCCACGGACATGCCCGCCGCCAAGCGGGGTCCGCGCGGGGCGGTCGGCCGCATGCTCGAGAAGGCGGAGCGGTTCGCACCGGGCGCGGGCAAGAAGCACCGCGCCCAGAGGGATGTCGACTACGCCGAGGCGGTGGTGGCCGGAAACTCCGAACGGGACGCGGCAGGTGTCAGCGGAGCGACCGTCGTCCCGACGGTGACCGGGGACCCAGGGCCTGCGGCGGAAGCGGGCAGTTCTTGATGTTCGGTGTGCTGGTGACAGCGGCGTCTGCGGCAGGTCGCTCCTCGTGGGTCGACATCGGTGTGTTCGCCGTGTCCGCGGCCATCGTCCTGTCGGGCGCCATCGGGGTGGTGGCGGCCCGCAATCCGGTCCACTCGGCCCTCATGCTGGTGATGACCCTGTTCGGTATCGCCGTACTGTTCGTCCTGCAGCGGGACCCATTTCTCGCCGCCGTCCAGGTGATCGTCTACGCCGGGGCCATCGTGGTGCTCTTCTTGTTCGTCATCATGTTCCTCGGTGTCGACCGCGAGGAGAACATCGGCTTCGAGCCCCTGCGGGGGCAGCGCCCCTTGGCCATCGGCCTGACCCTGTTCAGCACCACCGGCCTCCTGCTGCTGGGCCAGGTTTCGAAGTGGACGACCGGGGCCCCGCACGTGGCCGGGGTCGACGCTGGCAAGCAGTCCAACGTCTACCTGCTGGGCAAGTCGGTCTACACCACCTACCTCTTCCCGTTCGAGGCGACGGCAGCGCTGTTGGTCATAGCCGTGGTGGGTGCCGTCGTACTGGCCCGCCGGCCCCCGGTGACCACCAATCCCACCGATGTCCTTCCGCACGCCGATACCGCAAATCCTGAAGACGGAGCGGTCCTGACGACGCCTGAAGCCGAATCGGTTGACAAGTCCGACGGCATCTCCCCGGCCGCGTCACCCGACGCGACACCCACCCCGGCATCACGACAGGAGATGGCCCCGTGACCATCAACTCGGACTGGTATCTCGCCCTGGCCGCGGTCCTCTTCTCCATCGGCGCCTTCGGCGTGCTGGTGCGCCGCAACGTGCTGGTGATGTTCATGTGCATCGAGCTCATGCTCAACGCGGCCAACCTCACCTTCGTCACGTTCGCCCGCATGCTGCACGACATCGGGGGCCAGGTCCTGGTCTTCTTCGTGCTGGTGGTGGCGGCCGCCGAAGTGGTGGTCGGCCTCGGGATCGTGGTCGCCATCTTCCGCCGCCGGGCCAATGCCACCGCCGACGACCTCCACCTGATGAAGGGCTGAGGGGATGCTGGACCTGACCTACCTGATCATCCTGCTGCCGCTGGTCGGCTTCGCCATCCAGGCCGTCTGGGGGCGGCGCCTGGGTGATCCCGCCGCCGGTGGGGTGGCCACCTTCTTCGTGGGGGCGTCCTTCGTGGTGTCGATCGGGGTCTACCTCGACCTGCTGAAGGTCAACGCCCCGGTCAGGTCCTTCACCCAGAACCTCTGGACGTGGATCCCTGTCGACCGACTGCAGGTCCACGCCAGTCTCTACGTCGACCCGCTGTCGATGACCATGGTCCTGTTCATTACCGGGATCAGCACGCTGATCCACCTGTACTCCATCGGGTACATGAAGGGTGACCGGGATTATCCCAAGTTCTTCCTCTACCTGAACCTGTTCGTCGCCTCCATGCTGATCCTGGTGCTGGGCAGCAACATGCTGGTCACCTTCGTCGGCTGGGAAGGCGTGGGGGCCTGCTCCTACTGGCTGATCGCCTTCTGGTTCACCAAGGACTCGGCGGCCAGTGCCGGCAAGAAGGCCTTCATCTACAACCGGATCGGTGACGCCGGCTTCCTGGTGGCGATCTTCCTGACCTACGACAAGGTCCACTCGCTCGAGTACTCCACCGTCTTCGCCAACATCGACAAGATCGGCTCGGCCAACGTCACCGCCATCTGCCTGCTGCTGCTGGTCGGGGTGATGGGCAAGTCGGCGCAGATTCCCCTCTTCCCGTGGCTGGCCGACGCCATGGAAGGACCGACCCCGGTCTCCGCCCTCATCCACGCGGCGACCATGGTCACTGCCGGCGTCTACCTCCTGTGCCGGATCAACCCGCTGCTCCATGCCTCGTCCGATGCCGCCCTGGTGGTGGCCATCGTCGGGGCAGCCACCGCCTTCGTGGCGGCCACCATCGCCTGCGCCCAGCAGGACATCAAGAAGGTACTGGCCTACTCGACCGTGTCCCAACTGGGATACATGTTCCTGGCCATCGGGTGCGGCGCCTATGAAGCCGCCATCTTCTTGATGATCGCCCACGCATTCTTCAAAGGCCTGCTCTTCCTGGGAGCCGGATCGGCCATCCACGGTCTTCACGACGAACAGGACCTCAAACGGATGGGCAATCTGCGCCGTTACATGCCGCTGACCTTCGTCACCTTCGGGATCGGATGGCTGTCCATCGCCGCGGTGCCGCCGTTGTCGGGGTTCTGGGCAAAGGGCGACGTGTTGGAGAACACCTTCGCGGCCCACCCGGCCCTCTGGGTGGTGGGCATCGTGACCGCGGCGTTGACGGCGTACTACATGAGCCGGCTGACCGGCCTGGCCTTCTTCGGCAAAGACCGCTGGGCGAAGGAGGTGGCCATCGATACCACCACCGACATGCCGGGATCCCACCACGCCGAAGGGGCCATTCCCGAGCCCCACGAGTCGAAGTGGCTGATGACGGTTCCGCTGATCATCCTGTCTTTCTTCGCCGCGCTGGCCGGGGTGATGGCCATCTCCGGCTCACGCTTCTCCCTGGCCAACTGGGTCGACCCGGTGTTCGGGGGCAATCTCTATAACGATCACCTGAGCTCGTCGTCGATCTGGGTACTGAGCACGGTCGATGCGGTGATCGCCATCGCCGGCGTATACGTCGGCCTGCGGCTGTGGACCAGTCGGGCCGAGCGCCCAGCACTAGAAGGGGCATTCCTCCGGGGTGCGTGGTACATCAACGAGCTCTACGACTCCGTGTTCGGCCGCCCGTCCGAACGTCTTGCCGCGTTCTGTGCCGAGGTGGTCGATCCAAAGGTCATCGACGGAGCGGTCACCGGAGTGGCCGCCGTCGTGCGGGGATCGGGATCGGTCATCCGGAAGACCCAGACCGGCTACGTCCGCAATTACGTGTTGGGCATCGTGTTGGGCATCGTGTTGGTGCTCGGTTTCATGCTGACCCGGATGTGGTGGGCGTGATGGCGACCACTCCGTTCCCGTTCCTCACCGTGCTGGTGTTGGTGCCGGTCATCGGCGCCGCCCTGGTGGCCCTGATCCCCCGGAGCGCAGTCGCCTCCTGGTTCCACGAGGCCCTGGGCGTCACCGTGTCGGTGGTCACGCTGTGCGTGGCTGTGGCCATCGCCTTCAAATTCAAGACCGGCTACGGCGGCTTCCAACTGGCGTCCGACCACGTCTGGGCCAAAGACCTGGGCATCCACTGGTCGCTGGGCATCGACGGCATCTCCCTGTTTCTGGTGCTGCTCACCGCGTTGCTGTTCCCGCTGACCATGCTCGGAGCCCGGGCCCGGCGAGATCCCCGGTCGTTCATCGGATGGCTGCTGCTGCTGGAGTCAGCCTGCATGGGCAGCTTCGTCTCGCTCGACCTGGTGCTCTTCTTCCTCTTCTTCGAACTGACACTGGTGCCGGCCTACTTCCTCATCGGCGGCTGGGGCTACGCCCGTCGTGGATATGCGGCCATCAAGTTCTTCGTCTACACCTTCGCCGGGTCGGCGTTCCTGCTGGTCGGTATCTTGTCCATCGCCTTCATCCACCGGTCCCAGACCGGAGTGCTCACCTTCGAGCTCCCCGCCCTGATCCACACCCACCTGTCGGGAACCGAAGGGGTGCTGCTCTTCCTCGCCTTCACCGCGGCGTTCGCGGTCAAGGCACCGATCTTCCCGTTCCACACCTGGTCCCCCGACGCCTACTCGGAGGCCCCCACCGCCGGGTC
>JADGOF010000162.1 GCA_017883105.1 Acidimicrobiales bacterium | reverse complement strand
ACGCTGTTCAACCCCCATGTCGAAGTCCGGGTCAGCAAGCGCCGCAAGAAGACGGCCGGTGCCCACTGGGAGGGTGATCGCATCGTGGTGGTGGTCCCGACCCACCTGCGCGGTGAGGAGCTCGACCGCATGGTCGAGAGTCTGGCCGGTCGCCTGCGCCGGCACCGACCCCACCTCCATGCCTCCGACGAGCATCTCGAGCAACGGGCGATCGCGTTGGGCCGGCGCTATCTCGATGGGGTCACCCCCTCGTCCATCCGGTGGTCCACCACACAGAACAAGCGGTGGGGATCGTGCACCTTCTCGACACGGGAGATCCGGATCTCCGAGCGGTTGCGGGTGGCACCGACTTGGGTCCTCGATTCGGTCATCGTCCACGAGCTGGCCCACCTGATCGAACCCAACCACTCACCTCGGTTCCGGGCGCTTGAGGCCCGCTTTCCACGCCAGAAGGAGGCCGAGGTCTTTCTCGAGGGCTACTCCCTCGGCCTGCACATGCCAACTTCCGGACAGGGCGGTGACCGGCGGGTCGACGCTACCGACGACCTGGTCGACAGCGACCCGGTCGAGGCTCCGATCGACGACGCAGCGGCATCGTAGACAGGCATTCGCCCATCCTTGCGGACCCGTCACCGCCCTATTTCCTCTTAAATCTATAAACTTGACTTGATTAGTCATCTTTAACTCTCTACAGTGGCGGTATGGCACTCGCCTACCTCGATCCCGCCGCGGTTCTCGCTGCGGCACCGTCCCCCCGTCGTCCCCGAGGGCTTCCGGCGGGATCGAGGTCCCCTCTCTCTCCTCCCCCGGACCCGTGGAGGCCCTCCCCGGCGATGACCACCCACCAGGTCGGCGCCGGCGAGCACCGGACCTTCGGAGCCCGGTACATCCACGACCTCAACAACCTGGGCCACCAGGACGCGGTGAGCGTGCACGTCTACGGTCCACGGCTGGCCTCCATGACGTACTACGACCTCGGCCCGGAGGGCCGGCTCGGCATCATCGGCACCGAAGCGATCCCTCCCCTGGGGCCGTTCGACGTCACCGCTGACCACGACCCGTCGTGAGCCCCTCGGCCGACGACCTGGTGGCCGAGGCACGTACCCGCATCGGCCGAACCGATCCGGAGGATCTGCCCTCGGTCATCGCGGCCGGCGGGCTCATCGTCGACATCCGTCCGGTGGCCCAACGTCAGGCCGAAGGGGAGCTTCCCGGAGCCCTGGTCATCGAGCGGAACGTGCTCGAATGGCGGCTCGATCCGCGCGGATCCCACCGGATACCCGAAGTGACCGGATTCGACCAGCCGGTGGTCGTGGCGTGCTCCGAGGGCTATGCGTCCTCCTTGGCCGGCGGCTTCCGGGCCTGGCGTGACTGGATGGCTTCCGAACCAGCCGTCCCGACGAGGGACACCGGGCCCTGAATCTCGCAACTCTTGCCGGTCTTCTCCGCGCGCCAGCTGATTCGCGACTACAACATGGGGCGTGGCTTTCCTACTCGCCGCGATCGCCGCCTTCGTAAACGCCCTGACCTCCGTGCTGCAGCGGATCGGGGTGGAGTCGGCCCCGGCGGCAGCCACCCTGCGCCTGAGTCTGATGACCCACGCCATCAAACGCGGCATCTGGCTGATCGGGTTCGCCCTGATGCTGGTCGAGTTCGCCCTGCAGGCCACCGCCTTGCGGTTCGGTCAGTTGAGCGTGGTCCAGCCGGTGCTGACCACCGAGTTGCTGTTCCTGCTGCTCATCCTGGGGATCTGGTTCCGCTACCGGCTGGGGTGGCAGGAATGGCTGGGGTCGGCGGTCATCGTGGCCGGCCTGGGAGGGTTCTTTCTGGCTGCGGACCCCCACGGAGGCACCGCCGTGCCCACCGACCACCAGTGGCTGGTGGCCTCCACCGTGCTCCTCGCCATCATCTCCGTCTTCATCATCTCCGCCCTACGGGGTCCCCGGTGGTGGCGGGCAGCCGCCTTCGGCGCGGCCACTGCGGTGACCGCGGCCTACGCTGCTTCGCTGACCAAGGCCATCACCACCTACACCACCCAGGGGTGGGGACACGTCTTCACCCACTTCCAGCCCTACATGCTGGCCATCACCGGCCTCGGCACAATCTTCCTGCTACAGAACGCGCTCCACGCCGGGCCCATTACCGCGTCGAGAACGACCCTGGTGACCATCAATCCCCTAGTCAGCATCGTGCTCGGGGTCACCCTCTTCGCCGATCGGCTGCGGGGCGGGTCCTTGTGGACGTCCCTCGAGGTGGTAGCCCTGGCCGCCCTGGTGGCCGGCGTGGTCATGCTGGCCCGATCGCCACTGGTGGCCGGCACCCCTGAGGCGGGAGACCTGGACGAGATGCTCGGTGGTGCGCGTCATCGCTCCGACGCCCCGGCCATACCTGAGGCAGCGGCCACCGCCGACGCTCCCGTCAGCTGACCGGCCGGCCCCCCCGGACGGCGGTCGGGCTCAGCCGGCCAACGAGGTGGTGCGACCTACGGCCATCGGGCGGAGGTCGGTCGCCCCGGGCCAGATCGAGCCCTCTGCCTGCTGCAGTGTTTCGGCGATCCCGAGGAGCCCGTCGCCCAGGTGGTTCCTCAACGCCTGCAACAACGCAGCCGTGACCCGGGCGTCCCCTAGGGCGTTGTGATGATCCAGCCAGGTGAGGGCGAAGTAGTCACAGCAGTCGACCAGCCTGGCCTTGCCGGGGAGGTCGAGATGGCGCTGGGCCACGCCCAGGGTGTCCACGGAGGAGACGGGCCCGGGCACCAGGTCGTCGCCCCCGACTCGCCGGCATTCGCCCCTCAGGAACGCCAGGTCGAACCGGTCAACGTTGTGGCCCACCACCACCTGGCCCGAAAGCTGTCGGGCCAGGTACGGATGGATGGCGGCGAACGTCGGTGCCCCGGTCAGCATCTCCTCCGAGATGCCGTGGACATGAGTGGGACCGGGGTCGCGACCGGGGTCGACCAACGTGCAGAACGCATCCATCTCGTCCCCGTCGGCATCGAGGATCACCAAGGCCACCTCGACGATCCGCTCGGTCTCGGGCGAGAACCCGGTCGTCTCGACATCGATGACGGCGAAGCCGGGCCGATGGGGCCCCGAAGTGTCCACGCCGCCCACCGTAGATCGTCGGTGAGACACTTCGTCGTACGCTCACTGATCAGAGGTCCGGCTCCCGGACCGCCGACCGGTGACCACGAGGTGGCACGTGAACAATTGGTTGCTACACCATGACCTGAGGGCTCCCGACTTCGGGATCCCCCGTACCGAGCTCTATGCAGAAGCCCTGGCCATGACGGCGTGGGCCGACCAGCGGGGCTGCCCCCGTGTGGTGATCTCCGAGCACCACGGATCGCCGGACGGCTACCTCCCATCGCCCTTCGTGTTCGCCGCCGCCGTCGCCGGCCGGACCGAGCAGATCCGGATCATGCTGTCGGCCCTGGTGCTCACCCTGCGGGACCCGATCGCCACCGCGGAGGACGTGGCGGTGCTCGACATCATCAGCAACGGCCGGGTCGAGCTCACCGTGGTCCCCGGGTACGTTCCCGACGAATTCGCCATGTTCGGCGTTCCCTTCGACGACCGGGGGGCCATCTTCGAGGAGAAGCTCGGAGCCCTCGTGGCCGGCCTGAGCGGTGCCGCCTTCGAGTACCGGGGACAGACGCTGACCGTCACCCCTCCCCCGGTCCAGCAGCCCCGACCGTTCGTGATCGTCGGTGGCTCGGCACCCAGGCGGGCCGCCCGCCTCGGAGACGCCTACCTCCCGGCCATCCCTGATCCGCGCCTGGGCGATGCCTACGTGACCGAGTGCCGTCGGCTGGGCAAAGGCGACGGGATCCTGTTGTGGCCGGACGGCCCGATGTGGGTCTTCGTCACCGAGGACCCCGAGCGGTCGTGGGCCGAGCTCGCCCCCCACGCCATCCACGAAGCCAACAGCTACGGGCAGTGGGCGGCCGCGGCCGCACCAGGGGCCAATCCGTGGACTCCGGTCGGGGACATCGAGGAGCTGAGACGCTCCGACCTCTACGCGGTGGTCACACCCGAGGAGTGCGTGGCGCTTGCCGAACGACTCGACTCCCGGTCCGCGCTCAAACTCAAACCCCTGGTCGCCGGAGTCGATCCGGCCATCGGGTGGCGCTCATTGGAGCTGTTCGTCGACAGGGTGGTGCCCGCCCTCAGCTGACGGACACCGACGACGGCCGATTCAGGCGTTCGCCCCGGCCAGCTCGCGCAGCTGCCTGGCCACATCGGCGTCATGCTTCTCTTCGTCCTCACGGGCCTTCTTCGGGCTCCAACGTCCCCGGTTGAGGAAGATGGTCGGGATGAACAGGACCATCCCGCCGATGCAGATCCAGAACCAGTGCTGCCACTGCTTGGGCGACCTGGCCACCCCGTTGACCAGGGAGTTGAGTTGGTTCTGGTGGGGAGCGAGGTAGGTGAGCTGGGCCTGGTACGGCACGACGAGGGTCTTCAAAGCGGCGATGTTGGCCACGACCTTCGCGAAGACCACAGGGCCCACCGCCTTCTGCAGGGCGACCAGATTGGCAGGTGAGGCGCTCGCATTGGCCGCCGCAACGACCGGGGCGTTCTTGGGCTCACTGAGGACCGACAGCCAGCTCGCGTTCTTTTCGGCGAAGGCGACGGACTTGGGGTGCTGCAGCTGGAACTGCTGCACGTTGAAAGGGGCATTGCCGTTGGGCTGGGTTTGGGCGTACACGAGGTTGTCCACCACCGGGTTCACCGAGTTGATCACCACCGGCAGGAATATGAACGAGAGTCCCACGGTCAAGCGAAGGATCCAACCCCAAAGGGCGAGTCCGGTGCCCACGAGGGCGGGGTTCTTGGCCTCGACCAACTCGGTGTAGGCAGCCATCCACGGTGCGTAGGTCAGCGAGATGCACGCCGCGAGCAGGACCTCCAGCACGATGATCGTCGAGAAGCTGGAGAAGGGGTGGTTGGCCTGCATCAGGAAGAAGATGAGCATGACGATCGATCCCACCACCCCCACCAACATGAGCGGCTTGCGGACCCGCAGCTTGTCCGAGAGGATGCCGAACACGATGAGCGCCACCGCATCGGCGCTCCAGAACCACGTGTTGAGGTAGTTGGCGTCCGAGGTGGTGAGGTTGAGCCCGCTTGAGGACTTGAACACCGTCGCCCAGTAGATTGTGAAGAAGGCCGACGCCGCGTAGTAGACGAGCAGGAACAGCGAGATGCCGACCGCCGAGCCGACCAGGTCCCACTTGAGGATCTGGCGCCACGGATGAGAGGTGGCTGCTTCGACGTCCGCAATGGAGATGCCTCGGGCCTTCGCCTCGACAAGGGCGGTGTCGTGCTCGTTCACCATGAGCTGGTCGCGGAGGCGGGACGAGAGGTCCTTCATGAAGAAGAGGGCGACCACGAAGAGGACGAGGGAGACCCCACCCGAGATGATGAACTGCCACTTCCATCCGGAGACTCCGTGGTGCTTCAGGAAGTACTCGATCGTGTTGGTGGCCACGACGGACGTGAGGAGCGAACCGGCGACCGGGCCGACCGTCCAAAAGCCCATGGCCGAAGCCCGGCCGAGCTGCGGGCTGAAGTCACGCACCAGCGCAGGGGTGGCGACGAGGATCGCCCCCTCGACGATGCCGAGCAGACTGATGACGATGAAGAACTCCAACTCGGTGGTGCATGCCGGCACCCCGACGGCGACCAGCAGGCCGACGATGAGCAAACCGTAGATCACGACGTTCGAACGCCCGAGCTTGTCGGTCTTGCTGGCCGGCAGCGAGGCAAAGGCTCCGAGGAGGTTGGAGACGACCACGATCGCCACGTAGTACGCGAACGACATGTGGAAGTACTGCAGGATCTGCGG
>JADGOF010000161.1 GCA_017883105.1 Acidimicrobiales bacterium | reverse complement strand
GAAGTCGTGTGCCCGAATCGCAACTGCAGCGCGATTGAGGGCCGGACTCGTGCGCTCAAAGTGTCACTACCGGGGTTGCCCCGCACCCGCCTCAGAGAGTGACGGGTCCTTTTGCAGCATCGAGCATGACCGTCTCTTCAGGAAAGAGATCTCGATAGGAGGCCATCCCGAGGCCCGGACCGCGGCCCAGCGGTTCCAGATCGCCCTCGACTACGGCATCTCCGGTCGTCGCCACATAGCCAACTTCGCGGGCCTGTCCACCAAGTCCGTTAAACCGGTCGCAGCCGGTAGGGATTTCGGACGCGATGACTGCGGAGGCAAATGCGGCGAATGGTACTGCCATAACAGCAGGCTCACGGCCACCGAGCGGGAGCAGCGGAGGGCCCAGATCCCAGAGCTCGTCGAGGCCAGCCAGCCGCCATCTGGTGACTGGAAGCAGACATTGGCCGAAGAGGCTGATGCTCGAGCCGAACTGGAACGTTTGGCCAAATGCGGAACACTGGCCGGCTTCATGGCTCATCGCAGACACAAGGAAGAACCGTGTGACCGGTGCCGGGCCGCTCAATCTGGCTATGACAGGAAGCGCTGGCTCGAGAAGCACCCGGTCCCCCGCGTGGCAAAGTGCGGCACCCCCTCGGGAGCTAACCGACATCGGCGGCTCAATGAGGGACCATGCGACGAATGCCGGGATGCTGAGGCCGAGTATCGCCATCTTCGGTGGCGTGAGAAGCACCCGGAGCCGAGGAAGGTTGCCCAATGTGGCACCGTCTCAGGACGAGACCGGCATCTTCGGCTCGGGGAAACGCCATGCGCTGAATGTCTGGACGCTTTCAACGCCTACAGCCGAGAACTCTGGCGAAAGAAGCATCCGGTCAAGCCTGAGGCCGAGTGTGGGACCAACGGTGGCGCCAGTCGTCACGTCCGCCTTGGTGAGTCGCTATGCCAAGCGTGCAGAGATGCGCGGAATGCCTACAACCGATCTTGGAAGGCGGCAAAGAAGGCTGCGGCTTCAGGCCCTCCAGACGGGAACTAGCCGCTCCACGTCGAACTTCGTCGACCCGGGGGTGGTGGTGGGCATCACGTTGACCTTCTCCACCACCGTGGAGATGATCGAGCGCTGGCGCTCCCAACCGAGTTCGGACCACACCTGTCGGATGTCGTTACGGTTGGATCCCAACTGAACGAGAGGATCTGTCCGCCGGGCGAGCGCCAGCTCCGACCTCAGTCCCTCGGTGACCTTCTCGAGTTCAGCCTGCATCGACCTAAGCCGATCAGCCGGGATCTCTCCACGGGCCCACTCGGCATCCAGCTCACGCTGGCGACCTTCCGCTGCAGCCAGTCGGGTGATGATCTGTCCGTCCCCGCTGTTCGATCCCTTCCGCCGCGTCCGGAGGGCCCGCGTCATCTCCTTGGAGGACAGTCGGTACAGCACCATCTCACTCACCGCAGCGTCGGCTGGCTCCTTGGAGATGACGGTTCGGCCGCAACCACCGGGACGCGGAGCGCACCGATACTTGGCGACACCCCCGGCGGTCCCTACCCGCATACCAGCACCACACCGTCCGCACCGGAGGATCCCGGACAGGAGATTGCGGCGACGCTTGAGCTCGGAGGGGGGTCTCTTCACGGCCAGGGTGACCCTCTCCCCTACTTCCTTGTCGAGAATGGCGGGGAAGTCCCCGGCGCCGACGACTACACCCTTGTGTGTCCGCTCTCCCCATAGGCGAGGCTGCAGCATCAGGCGTCGGAACGCCGTCGACTCCCACGGGTTTCCGTAGGTAGTCGTGACCCCACGCCGTTGCCAGTCGAGGACGATCCCGCGCAGGCTGTCACCGGCCAGGATGCGATCCGCTGCCTCGCGGATCAAGGCTGCCTCAGGTTCGACGACCTCTTTCCAGTCCGCCGATAGTCCGAAGGGGCGCCGCCCGTTGAGTTTCGGGCCACCAGCCTCGGCCAGCTCCCGTTGGCGGGCCTTCATCCTCACCGAGGTGTTGGCCGACTCCATCTGAGCAAACGCGACCAGGATCCGGACGATGAGCATGCCGATCTCCGAAGTGGTGTCCAACGACTCGTTGAACGACGCCAGCATCGCCCCAGAGCGGTCGCACACCCCCCAGAACCGTTCAAACTCGGCCACCCGACGGACGAGGCGGTCGAGCTTCCAGACCAATACCCCGTCGAACTGCTTCCGCTCGAGTTGGTCGAGCATCCGCTCGTACTCCGGACGTTGGACGCCCTCCCGGTAGGCCGAAACGTCGACATCCTCGAAGATTTCTTCGACAATCCACCCTTTTAATTTCGCGAGATTCTTGCAGTCGCGGAGTTGCCGCTGGGTCGCCGTCGACGTACCGTCGGGGTCTCGCGATATCCGCAGGTAGACGGCAATTCGAGGGCGGTTGACGGCATCTACTGGCACCTGGCAACAATACCACTCCGATGTCTTAGATTGATGTTGAGCGGCATCTGGCCCACCGCCTCGGGGTCGCTGAGCGGTTTCCGCTCGGACCAGGCGCTGGATGCCACGGCGAACCGAAGTTCGACCCTGCCGAGTTCGTGAACTCCAGCGACACCATCTACATCGCCGCACCGGCACATCAACAGGCCCTGGTGTCGCCGTTGGTGGTGGGACTGGTCGAAGACATCCGTCGTTCCACCTACGCCAGCAGTGCCGGCCGGGCCTCGACATCCCCTCACGATCGACCGGTTCTACTGGCATTGGACGAGTTGGCCAACATCGCACCCCTCCCCGATCTCCCGTCGATGATAAGTGAAGGCGGTGGGCAGGGCCTGATCACCCTGGCGTGCCTTCAGGATCTCTCCCAAGCCCGCAACCGTTGGCCCGCGCAGGCAGACGGCTTCCCGTCGCTGTTCGGCACCACCATGGTCCTCCCCGGCATCGGCGATGTGAAGACCCTCGATTCCTTGTCGGTGCTGGCCGGCGAGGAGGAGATCCCCACCCGGACGGTGTCCGCCGGTCGATCAGCCACCGATCACCCGATGGCTGATCTGATGGTCGGGGGTCGTCCCCAGTTCGGGGAGAGTGTGTCGACCCAGTGGCGACGACGCCTACCGGTGGACGTCATCGCCTACGGCGCCGCCGGACATGCGCTCGCCTTTGACGACCGCAACCGCCCGGCCTGGATCCCGCTCACGCCGTCGCCTACCGTCGAGCCGTGGCGATCCCTTGCGCGCCCTCGACCGCGCCCATCATCGGACACAGACCCTGGGGAGCGGTCGCTCGTTGGACAGCGGACCCGGTCTCGAACGTTGACCACCCAGCACTCGCTCGGGCAACCGTGGTGCCGATCCGGGTCCGTCTACCGGGCAGGGCCACCACACCAACGAACCGGGCACCGTCGAGGTCGTGCCTGGAAGTCCACCGTCAACGTCCGAGCTCGGACCGTTGGCGGTGGAGCTGGATGCCGACCGGCACCCGACCCCGTGGTCCCCGCCCCGACGGACCTCACGTCCCAACTGCGCCTCCGGGCGGTCGATGCCGACCGACGAAGGGAGCCGACAGCCCGGACCACTCCCCCATCCCTCGACCTGTCGATCGAGCGCACCGGCCAGGTCGCCGGCCTTCCACCGCACATCACCCAGGGGTGATGTCCTCCCGGCCGCCGACGGGAAAGACGAGTCGGACCGAGCGACACGGTCGGTGGGCGTCCCGGCCGCTCGGGTCATGCCCGTCGCAAACGATTCGATCATGCGGGCCGGCGCACCGGCGGTGGCTGCGGCCGCCACCTCCGCCACCAGATCCCGGTGGGCCAGGGAGCGACCTGTTGCTCCGATCTCGTCGAGTCGGGCGTGGAGGCGTTCACCGTCGATTGCCGGACCGCTGGCACCCACGCGTCCGAGCCCCACCACCCGGGTCAGCTCACCCGGTTGATAGCCGAACTCGGCGGCACGGGACCTCCATTCGGCCACCAGCCCCTCGACGGTGCGGGACCGGTCCTTTTCCGGGCGCGTGACATGGGAGGCCACCCGGCGCTGCCGCGTCCCCTCGGTCCGTCCAGAGTGCCGGTGCACGAATTCGTCCATGTCCGCCGACCGCTGGGAAAACAGGCGGCGGAGCGTCTCGTCGACTCCCACCACGTCACCGAGCCCCGAAGGGGGCACCTCCCAGGCAACTCCGAGGCGCTCGGTGAGTTCGCCCCGCAATCGGGCGTGGTACACACCGCGGGCGGCGCGCAGATGGGCGTAGACCCGCCGGCTGTCCACTGTCGACCATGCGCCGTCCAGCCCTTGGGCGACGTTGGCCGCCACCACGTGGGTGTGGAGGTGGGGGTCCAGCGTACGACTGGTCCGGTGGGTGAACTGACCCGACACCAGGCCGGTTGAGGCCATCAAGGCCACCTGGCCGTTCCGGGTGCGTCGGACACCGACCGCAACGCGATCGAGATAGCCGATGGCCTCGGAGACCGCGTCCTGGTGTCCCGCTCCGACTTCGTTAGCCATCTCCCGGGGGGCGAGCAGATGGAGCAGGCTCACCGAATTCGGGGCACAGAAGGTGAGGTCGTACCCGGAGACGCCACGACCACCATGTGGATTCCGGAGTGCCTGACCGGACACCGGATCCCGACCTCGGAGCAGTTCGGCGAATTCTTGCGCCTCCACGGTGCCCCGCAATCCGAGCGAAGCACTTCCCGCCCCCGACCAGGTTCCCGGAGACTCACCGACCACCAACGTCCCTTCGGCCCGACCAGGTACCAGGTCATCGACGTAGTAGCGATACCCGCCGTCGCGGACCACATGGATCTTCAACACAGGCAGTTAGGCGCCACCCGGCACCTCCCTCCTCGATGGCGAAGTGCAACGGGACCGACCCAACCCACGAGGCGCACAGGCGATTCATACCGGCACCACCTGTCACCCACCTTGCTCCGGACGTTGCCGGCCACGAAGCCACCCCCAAGCAGACGGAATGGGTCTCGGCCCCGACCATTTCCGCCATACGTGCCAAAGGCCTCAACTCTCTGAACCTCGGCACCGACGGCACCCACACCATGAACCGACTCACTCAACCTGAGGTAGGTGACACCGTCTCCTCGCTGGCACCGGCGGAACTTCTTGCGAAGGCTGCGAGTGCCTACTGCGCTATTTCGAATCCTCGTATCGCCGCAAGATCCGAGCGGCCGCGGCGGCCGCCAGGTTCCGGTAGTCAGGCGGCTCGACCACCCGGGCGTCGGGCCCCAGGCGGAGGAGTAGTCGCTCCAGCCAGGCATGCCCGCCGACGAAGAGCTCCACTTCGATCCGACCGTCGACCTCGGTCACCGGTCCGGCGGAGGGAATCGACTCGACCAGCCAGGCTGTAGAAGGGTCGAGTGACAGGCGCACACTCCGGTTGTCCGGGCCCGGCACGAAGACATCGAATCCCGTCGTGGTGTCATTCTCCCCGACGGCAGCGCCGGCGGTATCCGCCCTGTGTCCGGTGTCGCCTGTCCCCCATCGACCGTCGAGGTCCCCGGGAAGGGCGTCTGCGTCCCGAAGCCCGGCGACCACCTCGGCGGCCGAGATGCGGTCGACCCGGAAGCGACGCACGCCACCTGCCAAACTGCACCAGGCATCGACGTACCAGTGGCCCTCGGAGGCGAACAGCCGGATCGGATCGATCTCCCGCTCGGTGACCCGGTCGGTCGACGCCGAGTAGTAAGAGATGGCCATCCGCTGCCGGGCTGCGGTCGCATCCCGGACGACAGCCAACAGCGCAGGTGCATCGAGCTCCACTGCGATCTCCTCGCCGCCGAGCGCCCGGTCGAGCTTGGCCAACGCCCTCGAGAGTGCCCCGCCTTCGTCGCTCCCCGGGATGGCCAACAGGGCTCGGGCCGACGCCGCCAAGGCGAAACCCTCATGCGGGCTGAGACGACG
>JADGOF010000160.1 GCA_017883105.1 Acidimicrobiales bacterium | reverse complement strand
CCCCCGAAGCCCCCGCCGGTGCTGGCCGATGGCTGGACGCTGACGCCGAGGAATCCGGTCGCCCCGATGTGGACGGTGGCCGACGCGTTGCCGGCCTCGATCTGCTTGGCGATGGAGAGGGCCGTCTTGATGGGGATGGCGTAGGCCTGGGTGCCGGACACCTGGAAGCTGGTGTCAGCCGACGCCGCCGTGTCCATACCGATGACCTGGCCCGCGGTGTTCACCAATGAGCCACCGGAGTCGCCGGGCTGGATGGCGGCATTGATCTCGAGGAGCCCGGCCAGTTCTTCGGAGTTGCCGCCGCCGTTGTCACTGGCGGTGATCGACTGGTCGAGCGCGGTGATCGAGCCCCCGGCCGCGCTCGGGGTCCCACCGGTCCCACCGGCGTTCCCGACGCCGACCACCGCCTGGCCGACGGCGGCCGCGGCGCGGCCGACGGAGACGGTCTGCAGGCCGCTGGCGTTGACCAGCTGGATGACGGCCACGTCACCGGTGCGGTCGTAGCCGACCACCTTGGCCGAGTAGGTCTTGCCGTTGCCGACGTCGGTCACGCTGATGCTGGTGGCGCCGTCGATCACGTGGTTGTTGGTGAGGATCTCGCCGTTCGAGGTGAGTACCATGCCGGTGCCCGCCGCCTGCTCGTTCTGATAACTGAGATTGGTGTTGATGTCCACCAGGGCCGGATCCACCTTGGAGGCGATCGCAGTGATGTCCGAGGGCGCCCCCGCCCCGGTCGGGGAGTTGCCCGTCGACCCGGAACCGAACGGTGAGGACTCCCCACCCGAGGAACCCCCACCGAAGGGCGAGGTGGTGCCACCCGAGGAACCCGAGCTCCCGGGCGCGACGGCGGAGGGACTCGACACGCTGTTCGTCGTGCTCTGGACCGGCCACACCACACGGCCGAGTCCGGCGCCGGCCAGCACCGCCACCGCGACCACGACGGTGGCCATGGCCACGACCGGGCCGGTGCGCTTCTTCGAGGACGGCGGTCGGGGTGCCGGATCGGTGGGTCCCGTGGTCGGCCATCCACCGTCGGGCGGGGTGGTGCCCCCGCTCCCACCTGGCCATCCGCTGCCGAAGGGGTCTCCCGTCGGTGCTCCGGATGTCCAACCCGACCCGGGGTGCGGCGTCCAGACACCGGCCGGCGGCGTCGGCGCACCCGGACCCGTCGAGGGGGTGGGGCCGGTGGGCGGCAACTCGGTCCGTGGGTTCGCCGGAGGGTAGGTCGCACCCAGGTTCGAATCCGCCGGGGGGAGGGGGATGGCCGCGCCGAAGGTTGCTCCGGCATCGGAGGGGACAGCCACATCGGCATCGCCACCGGCTGCTGCCGGACTGTCTTGGGCCGGTTCGTCCGGTTCGGTCGAAGGGTGCCAGTGCTCGCTCATGTCCATCTACCTTCCCCGTCGGCGACGTCTGTTGGGCATCGTCACCTGGCTATTCGACCGCTCCCACCTAAGGCGCTGATCAACGGAAGGTATGAATCTCGTAAACAAGGCCGAGGAGCGCGCGGCCAACGGCTTGGCTGCCCGACAGATCGGCTGGAGCTTGAGCCGAACAGGAGTGCGGACCCGACCACCTCCTCGTTTCCTCGCTCAGTAGCCCAATGGCGGGGCGCTGGCCGCGGAACCGTCGCCGGATGGTGTGCCGGTGCAGTCGTTCGGCAACTGGTCGGTGGCCGCACTGCCCGATGCCAGATGGGCTGGCCCGAGAGAGGGCCGCCACCCCGGAGGTCCCACGACGTGGCCCAGGCGTTCCCGCCAGGACGTGGCCGTGGCCACGTCGGCGAACATCTCGCGGTACTCATGGGAGGCGATGGTCCACAGGTTGAATGAGTTGATGTTCTTCGTCAGACCGTAGGCCGGTCGCTCCTGCTCGGGCTCGTAGGTCCCGAAGATCCGGTCCCAGATGATCAGGATCCCGCCGTGGTTCCGGTCGAGGTACCGGCGGTTTGCGCCGTGATGGACGCGGTGGGCCGAGGGGGTGGAGAGGGATCGCCTCACCGGGGCCCAGCGAGCGCACGGTCTCCGTGTGGATCCAGAACTGCCAGATCAGATTGATGCCGCGGGCCTTCAGGATCAGGTCGGGACGGATGCCGAACAGGCTGATCACGCCGTAGGGAACCATGGTGCCCAATGACTCCGCTACCGGCTGGCGGAGCGCCGTCGAGAGGTTGTAGTGCTCCGAGGAGTGGTGCACCACGTGGATCGACCACAGGTAGCGGTGCTCGTGCTGGAGTCGGTGGCTCCAGTAGTAGAGGAAGTCCCACCCCACCATGGCCACGGTGAACGGCAGGAGACCTCCGCCGAGATCGGGCAGGATCCGGCGCGCGAACATCGCGTCCGGCGTGGTCCTGGTGGCCAGGACGGTCGCCGCGCCCAGGCCTCCGGTGATGACCGCCGCCGGCCCGGCGATGCGCTGCACCGCACGTGCTCGTCTCACGCCGACGGGTGCAGATCCCCGGTCGATGTCCGCTCGGGGATCCGTGGAGACATCGGAGCGAGCACCCTCGCCGAGGGGTGGTGTCGCCTGATTGGCGGCGTTGCGGGCTACATAGCGGTCGGCTACCACGGTGGCGGCCGTGGCCGCCACCGCCACCCCGATCACCGCCCTGCCCCATCGACCCCGGCCGGGCGTGAAGGGCTTGAGCAGGGTCGGGAGGACGAGAGGGGCCACCAGCGAGAGGGTGCCCATGGAGAGGCTGGCCCTGGTGTCTCGTGGCTCGTAGGCGCCGGATTCGTTGCGCATCTCGGGCCGACGTCGGTACCACGCCTGCTCGACGGCCATCGAGGCGAAGTAGAAGGGAATGGCCCAGACCGTTGGGTCTCCCCGAAGGTTGCGACGTGCCATGGGCCTCAGTATCGCCGAAGCCGGCACCGTGGTCGATTGTGGCGCCTGGGGTCAGGTTCCGGGCCTCGTCACGTTTACGCTGCCTCGCCGAAGGGCCCAGCGGATGCCCGGTCCACCGGAGAGCGGGCGACGGGAATCGAACCCGCGTTCCGAGCTTGGGAAGCTCGCTGGGCCGTCCATGGGCGGTCAAGGGCGACCGAAGACGGCAGGTCAGGGGATTGTTTGGTGGCAAGCGGACACCGTCGAACGGCAGCGTCCGCGGGATGAACGCGGGATGAACCTGTAGCGCGACGGACACGAAGGGGGTGGGGGGGGTTGCACCGTTCGCTCTGTCCGGCCGGGGGGAGGGCGCGAATGTCGCAGAGAGCCCACGCAAGGCCCGGAGAAACCCGTAGCCAAAGCGGTCCGTCGCGCTCGCTCCTGTGAGCACGCCATGGGACGAGGGACACCCGCCCGCCTACCCGGCGATATGGGACGGTCTTCGTTGCGCGCCGTCCAGAGATGATTTGGAATGACGATTGCCATCTCCTAGGGGTGTGGTGCATGAACTTGGAATAGTCTCAGCGGAATGTCAGATTCCGCCAGGACGGCATGGGCGGAGGCTAGGTACGTGTTCAACGTGTTGATCGAAGGTGACCTTGGAGAGCTTGCGGAGTCCCTTGCTCTGCACGGCTCCGAGAACGACCACACCTTCCGCAGTGAACTGAGCGCTGGCTCGACAGACCTCACCCAAGAGTCGCCAACGCTTGCCGGCGCGGCCTTGCTAGCGCCATCGGTACATTGCCCGATCTGACGTCTTCCGAACGGCAAGTGGTGCAGCCCGACCACGGAGGCACCATGCGCCAGCGGCGCACCTCCCGGTGGGAAGCAGCCGCCGTCACGGCTGCGGTGGTCTACTTCGTGACGATGGCCTGTCTCTGGCTGGACCGGCCCGGTCTCTACATGGACGAATCCAATTTCGTCAATGCAGCTCTGGGCGGCCGCTACCCCCATCAGCTGTATATCTACGAGCGCCTGGGAGGCTTTCCCCTACTGATCATGCAATACATCGGCACGGCGAAGGGAGCACTCTTCGTTCCGATCTTCTCCATCTTCGGCGTCTCCGTGTCGACTATCCGGATTCCTGCGATCGCCCTCTCGGCAGCCACATTGGTCGTCGCCTATTTCATGGGCCGCGAGGTCATCGGCAGGTGGAGCGCTGTTCTCGTCGTACTGATGGGGACCTGCCCCACCTTCATCGTCATGTCCAAGGTGGACTGGGGCCCAATCGTCGTCGCCATGTTCTTGGCCATGACACTCCTCTTGGCGTTCTTTCGGTACATGGAATCCGGGGACATCAGGTGGTTGTGGGTAGTCATCGGGATCGCCCTGGTTGGCGTGTTCGACAAGCAGAATTTCCTATGGCTCATCGTCGGCATCGGAGCGGGCGCGGCGGTCGTCTATCGCAGCCGACTGTGGAGCCTGGCCCGCAGGCGGCCAAGAGCGACAGTTGTGGCCGTCGCCAGTTTCGCCGGATGTCTGCTGCTGTTCGGCCTCGCGTTTGTCCTGCCCAACCTTTCAATCCAAGGATCGTCTTCGCTCCAAGACCCAATCCCACACCTGGCATTCGCATGGAGCCTGTATCAGCGGACCATCGGCTACTCCGAAGTGATCGGGTTCTTCACCGGGAGCTTCGTCACTCAGCCGATGTGGATGGACCTTCAGTGGGTGTTCTCGGTAGCGGCCCTCGGCGTGCTGGCACTGCGCCGTCGTCGTGGTCGCCTGCCCGATTCGGCGGTGGTGCCCGCAAGGGCGGCTTGCTTCTTCCTTATCGTGTTCGTGGTGATGGTGGTCGAGGTCGCCGGTACCAGGCAGGCCACCGGGCCACATCACGTGATCGAACTCCTGCCCTTCCCAGAACTCGTCCTACTCTGTTCGATGGTTGGGGTGTGGCGTTCCGGCACCCACTTCCGGATCGTGATCTCGGTGATCGCGGGCCTGGGAATTAGCCTCATCCTTGCCGCACAGGCAGTATCCACGGTGCAGTACGTTTCGCTGATGCAGAACCCGGGCGGGTTGAGCACCGTGTTCAGCACCGATGTCTATAGGGACGCCGCGTTCCTCAATGCAAACGTCAAAGATGTAGACAGCATCGTGTCAGCTGGATGGGGTCCCGGTACACCGCTCTTCTCGATGGCCTGTCCCGCCGATCGCCGCAAGTACAGGGATGACCTCTGGCCACACCTGGTCGGACTGACCCCCACAACGGCGCCCGCCGCGGTCCGATACTTCTTCGGCGACAAGCGGATCTTGCTCGTTTCTGTCAACAACACCCCACAGTCGAACCTCCCCAGCGATCTCTACGCGGACACAGGAATGTTGGCGGCGGCCTACGTCTCGGCGTTCCCTGGGCGCCACCCAGAGCAGGTGTTGAAGACCAGTGCCTACGACATCACCTACTTCGGCCCACAGCCGTTTGAGGCCGGTCACAGCGACTGCTGATGGGACCGGGAGCTGGCCAATGTTGATTGCCGTCCGACGTACATATCGGCGGCAGGCACGGGTATCCCCGAAGTGCCGTTGTGGGCTAGGCAACTGTCGTGAGCCGCGCCCTGAGCCGGAAACCGACGCGGCATAGAAATCTCTGTTCCGAACCGAAATGGATCGGGTGCGACGGCCTGTCACTCGGCTTGGGCGCTGCATCGGACCATCGGGGCGGGTGGGCTCAGCTTTCGGAGTTGGCGTCAAGTTCCGGCCGCAACCCGTCGACGAGAACGGCCGGGTTCACTTCCAGCCCATCAGCGAGCCGCACCAAGCTACCCAAGCTCAGGTTCCTCTCTCCGCGCTCCACCGAACTTACGAATGTGAAATGCAGTCCGATCCGGTCGGCCAGGGCCATCTGGCTGAGTCCGAGTTCCGCCCGCCTGGCCCGCACCCGGTGCCCCAGCTCGGTCTGACCTACATCGGCGAGTAGGCCTCGGTCCCCCTTAACCTGGAGCGCTGGCGTGGAGTGCCCTGGCTGTGAGCGAGCGACGACTGCCGTGGTCCTTT
>JADGOF010000159.1 GCA_017883105.1 Acidimicrobiales bacterium | reverse complement strand
AGGATCCGGCCACCGCCGAGGCCCTCAACGCTTCGTTCGTCTGCATCAAGGTGGACCGCGAGGAACGACCCGACGTGGACGCCGTCTACATGGATGCGGCGCAGGCCATCACCGGATCCGGCGGCTGGCCGATGAGCATGTTCCTCACTCCGGACCACCGTCCGTTCTACGGCGGGACCTACTTCCCGCCGGACGACCGGCCAGGGGTGCCATCATTCCGCACGGTGCTGACTGCTCTGACCGACGTGTGGGACAACCGGCGCGACGAGGTCGAGGAACAGGCCAACGAGCTGAGAGATGCCATCGCCAAACGGTCGGTCATCGAGGTGTCGCCGGGAGCCAGCTCGCTGTTCGCCTCCATGGGACTCTCCGATCAGGAGGTGCCTCCCGACCTGTTGACGCCGGCAATGGAGGAGTTGGACCGCCGATTCGACCCCACCTGGGGAGGATTCGGAGGCGCACCGAAGTTTCCCCAACCGACCCTGGTCGATCTGGCGTTGCGCCACTCGCTCCGCGCCGGAGGTCAGGCCGTGGCCCGTCACTCGGAGCAGATGGCCGTCACCACCCTCGACGCCATGGCGGCTGGGGGCATCCACGACCACCTGGGCGGCGGGTTCGCCCGGTATTCGACCGACAACGAATGGCTGGTCCCCCACTTCGAGAAGATGCTCTACGACCAGGCCGGCCTCCTTCGTGCCTTCATCCATGGATGGCTGGTCACCGGCCGGTCCGACTACCTCCAGGTGGCGGAAGGCATCGCCGAGTACGTGGCACGTGACCTGACCTCGGCCGCCGGCGGTGTCTACTCAGCCGAGGACGCCGACTCCGAGGGCGTCGAGGGCCTCTTCTATGTCTGGACGCCGGAACAGGTCACCGCTGCGGTGACTGACGACAGTGCAGGCCTGGACGGAAACGACCCCAACGAGGTGATCGACGCGTTGACCGACTGGTTCGGCGTGACCGCGGCGGGGAACTTCGAAGGAGGCTCGATCCTCCGCCGCCCGGTGGGGAAGGCCCTCAAAGGGCCACGCTCGGTGGAGACCGGTCGCCGGCTCCTCTTCGAAGCCCGAACCTCGCGGGTGCGACCCGGTTTGGACAACAAGGTCCTCACCGAATGGAACGCCATGTACGCGTCGGCCCTGGCCGAAGCGGCCGCGGCCACCGGCAATCCGGAGTGGAGGGACTCGGCCGTCACCATCGGGGAGTTCCTGTGCACCTACCTGGTCTCCACCGACGGACGGTGGCTCCGGAGCTGGCAGTCAGAGGGCGGGGCCCGGCACCTGGCTTACGCAAGCGACTATGCGTGGCTGATCGACTGCTTCACCCGGTTGGCAGAGCTCACCGGCGAGGCCCGTTGGATCGACCGGGCGGTCACCACCGCCGACGCACTCCTGGCTCTCTTCTGTGACGACGACGGGGGCGGGTTCTACACCACGGGCCACGATGCCGAGGCTCTCATCGTTCGCACCAAGGACGTGTTCGACGGCGCCACCCCCTCCGCCAACGCGGTGGCGGCCCTGGCGTTGGCCCGGTTGGGCGCATTGACTGGTTCCGAGCGCTACACGCGAGCGGCCCGCACCGTGGTCGACATGATCGGCCAACTCCTCACCCGGCATCCGACCGCCTTTGCCCACACTGTGCTCACCGCCGACCTGCTCCTTCGCGGATTCACCGAAGTGGTGATCACCGGAGATCGGCCCGACCTCCTCGACCAGGCGAGAGGCCAGTGGCTGCCCGGTGCAGTGCTGGCCTGGGGTGAGCCCACCGACTCCCCGTTGTGGCAGGGTCGGGACGGCAACCAGGCCTACGTTTGCCGGGGCTACACCTGCCAACTGCCGGCCACCGACGTCGGGATGCTGGCCTCCCAGCTGTCCCGGGAGCCGTCATGAGCGAGGGCTCGACCCGGACCCCTCGGAGCGGTACCGCACGGGACGTGGCCCGGTCCATCAAGCACCGGGCACGAATCGAAGTGGCCGGAGGGAGTGCCCTCACCGTACTGGTCCTGGCCTGCCACCCCGAGGACACCATTGGCGTGGATCTGGCCTCGGGCACGCTAGTCCGGGTGCGGGTGGCCTGGCCAGAGGACCGCGGCCCGGACCTCGCCCCGTTCGATGTGGTCGAAGCGCGGTTGGCCGACGAGCCGGAACGGGACGACCTGGCTCAGCCCGAAGCAGTCACTTCGGACGGGCTCCCTCGCCATCTGGGCACGTTGCACGGCCGTCGGGTACGCCACCTCCTCCACGCGCTGGCAGCACCCGTCGAGGAGCACGTCCTCGGCTTTCCGGGGGCGTCGGCCCCTTACTGGGAGTTCCGAGGCTTCCGGCCGTCATTGGCGCTGGTGGTGCCCACCAAGGGACCAGTGCTCTTCCGTCGGACCGAGGACCGATCGGTATGGGTCCGGTTCGGCTGGGGCCGTAGCGACAACTGGCTGCCGGTCGAGGATCCACGGGCGGAAAGGGCACTCGACGTGGCCCGGCGGGACCGTCTTCAGGGCAAGGATCTCTCCGCCGTACTTGGATTCAAGCCCCACTATCTGGTGACCGCCATCTCCGTCCCTCGCGACGGCCACTGCTACAAGACGGTGCGCGCCCTGCTCCCACGCGGTTGATCGCGGCAGCACCCGGGCTGCACTCGCCTACAGTCGATGGCGATGTCTGACCCCGTACGCACGCCAGCGCCGCCACTCCTCCCTGACTACCACGGGGCGTGCATCGCCAACCTCGTGCCCGCGCTCCTCGCTCGGAATGGTGTCGACGACGTCGCCCCCGACTGGCTGCCCATGTCGGCCCGCTACGCCGGCCAGGTGGTGCTGTTGGTCGTGGACGGCCTCGGTTGGGAGCAGCTCCGTGCCCGGTCCGCACTGGCCCCGACGCTTTCGGCGGCAGAGGGCATCGATCGAGCCATCACCTCGGTGGCACCGACCACCACGGCCTCCGCCCTGACCTCGATCACCACGGGACGGAGCCCCAGCCTCCACGGCATCCTCGGGTACCGCATGGCCACCGGCGACGAGGTACTGAACGTCCTTCGATGGTCGATCGGCAGCGGCGAAGGGCGGGACGCCCGCCGATCCCTTCCGGCTCGACAACTCCAGCCCCTGCCGTCGTTCTTCGGCTCCGCCGGGCCGGTACCCGTGGTGTCCAAGTCCGAGTTCGGGGGGACGGGGTTCACCGCCGCCCATCTGGGCAATTCACCTCTCCACGGATACAGGGTGCCCTCCTCCCTCGCCGTCGAAGTGGGGCACCTTCTCCGCGACCACGAGCCCTTCGTCTATGCCTACTACGACGGAATAGACAAAGTGGCCCATGGAAGCGGCCTGGGCGAGTTGTACGACGCCGAGCTGCGGGCCGTCGACCGGCTGGTGGCTGACCTGGCGGAGCAACTGCCTCCCGGGGCCGTGTTGGTGGTCACCGCCGATCACGGTCAGATCGACGTCGGGCCCAACGTGGAGCTTCTCGGGCGTGACCTGATGGCGGGAGTGGAGTTCATGTCCGGTGAAGGTCGCTTCCGATGGCTCCATGCCCGTCCGGGTGCGCACGCCGACCTGGTTGCCGGGTCCGCCGACCACTACGGCGACACCACTTGGGTCATGGAGCGTGACCAGCTCATCGACGAGGGATGGTTCGGCGGACCATTGAACGAAAGGTTCGTTGCCCGACTGGGTAGTGTGGCCCTGATCCCCCATTCGCCCATTGCTTTCGTCGATCCGGCCGACACCGGTGAGAACCGGTTGCACAGCCGCCATGGCTCCCTGACCCGTGACGAAATGCTCGTACCCCTGTTGGCCCTCGGAGGTGGCGACCGTTGATAGAGGAGAACATGCCCGCACCTGAACCGACCCGTCATGCTCCGTTGCAGCCCGAAGTCGTCGAGGACGGTCGGCACATCGGCTCGTCCGTTCCGGTCAGCGTCGACGCCGACCATGGACCACTGGCCGAAACCGGCGCTGGCCCGGTAACTGGGAGCTCCGTCGAAGAAGACGAAAAAGGGGACGGAACCGGAGCCGCTGACGGAGCCGCTGACGGAGCCGAAGAGGTGTCCGAATCCATCGAGCGGCCGGCCAAGCTGCTCCGCATCGGCTCGATGGTCAAGCAGCTCCTCGAGGAGGTGCGTCAGGCACCGCTGGACGAAGCCAGCCGGGGCCGGCTCCGCGAGATCTACGAACAGTCGATCCGCGAGCTGGCGGACGGCCTGTCGCCCGACCTGGCCGCCGAGCTGGACAGGATCTCCATCCCGTTCGACTCCCCGACCCCGTCCGAATCCGAGCTGCGAATCGCCCACGCACAGCTGGTCGGTTGGCTCGAGGGCCTGTTCCACGGCATCCAAGCCACCCTGGTGGCCCAGCAGGTGGCTGCCCGTGCCCAGCTCGACGAGATGCGTCAGCGGTCCCTTCCGCCGGGTGCCGATCCGAGCGCGGGTCGGCCCGGCACCTATCTCTGAGGTTGCTCCGCCTCCATCTGGGCTTTTGGCCCACCGTCCCGTCACCGGTCCGCTCGCGCTATGGTCGGAATGACATCGGTGTAACTCGTCCACAGCCTGTGGAGAACGTGCACCTTCTAGATCGAGGACATCGAGGAAGGTACCGGCTCATTGGCATCACGGTCGTTCACACACCTGCACACCCACACCGAGTTTTCGATGCTCGACGGAGCGGCCCGGGTCAAGGACCTGGTGCAGGCGGCGGTGGAGGACGGGCAGCCGGCCCTCGGCATCACCGACCACGGCAACATGTACGGGGTCCTCGACTTCTATGCGGCGTGCCGGGCCGCGGGTATCAATCCGATCATTGGCACCGAAGCCTACATGGCGGCCGAGTCCCGTCACGAACGTCCAGTCCGTCGAGGCAAGGTCGATGACACCGGTGGTGACGTGGCCGGGGGCGAGAAGCTCTACTACCACCTGACACTGCTGGCGGAGAGCAACGAGGGCTATCGCAATCTGCTCAAGTTGTCCTCGGCCGCCTACCTCGAGGGCTACTACTACAAGCCGCGGCTCGACTGGGAGCTGCTCGCTCGCCACAACAAGGGCCTGATCGCCACCACCGGCTGCCTGGGCGGTGTGGTGCTCCAGGCGTTGCTAGCCGACGATCAGGTGAAGGCCGAAGCCCTCGCCGCCCGCCTGCAGGACATTTTCGGCAAGGAGAGTCTCTTCGTCGAGCTACAGGACCACGGGCTCCCCGAGCAGCACAAGACCAACCCCGCGCTGGTGGAGATCGCCCGGCGCATCGGCGCTCCCCTCCTGGCCACCAATGACAGTCACTACACCCACCGCGAAGACCACGTGGCCCACGACGCCCTGCTGTGCGTGCAGACCGGCGCACTGTTGGCCGATCCCAAGCGGTTCAAATTCCAAGGCGAGGAGCACTACCTGAAGTCGGCGGCCGAGATGCGCCAACTCTTTGCCGAGCTCCCCGAGGCGTGCGACAACACCCTGCTCATCGCCGAGCGCGCCTCGGTCGAGATCGATTTCGGCCGGGTGAGTCTCCCCCGCTTCCCGGTGCCCGACGAGTTCACCGGGGACTCCTATGAGGAGCGCGCGGCGGCCTATCTCCGCCACCTGAGTGTCGAAGGAGCCAAGAAGCGGTACGGGCTCCCCATCCCGGCCGAGGTGATGTCCCGGCTCGACTACGAGCTCGGGGTCATCGGCGACATGGGCTTCTCCGCCTACTTCCTGGTGGTATGGGACCTCATCCGTTTTGCCCGCTCCCAGCGGATCCGGGTGGGGCCGGGCCGGGGATCGGCCGCCGGCTGCTGCGTGGCGTACTGCCTGCAGATCGTCGATCTCGATCCCATCAAGTACGACCTGCTGTTCGAACGGTTCCTCAACCCGGGCCGCATCCAGATGCCCGACATCGACATGGACTTCGACGAGCGCTACCGGGGCGAC
>JADGOF010000158.1 GCA_017883105.1 Acidimicrobiales bacterium | reverse complement strand
GGCGTTCGCCGGCTTCATGGTGGACGAGGCGTTGCTGGCCCGGGCGGCCGACCACGCGGTGGTGCTCCACTGCCTGCCCGCCCACCGGGGCGAGGAGATCAGCGCCGGGGTGGTCGACGGTCCGCACAGCGTTGTCTGGGCCCAGGCCGCCAACCGGATGCACGCCATGCGGGGGCTGCTGGCCTGGGTCAAGGGCGTCGGAGCGGTGGCGGTGCTCCCCGGATGACCAAGCATCAACGACAGCACCGGATCACCAAGCTGCTGGAGACCAAGGCGGTGGGCAGCCAGGCTCATCTGGTCGAACTGCTGGCCGGAGAAGGGATCGAGGCCACCCAGACCACGGTGTCGCGGGATCTCGAGGAACTGGGCGCACTCAAGGTCCGCCTCCCCGGCGGCGAGACCGCCTATGCACTGCCTGAGCTCCCGTCCCACCAGGTCGCTCCCGAAGACCACCTTCGTCGGGTGCTTGGTGAGTGGGTGGTGGAGGCCGACTACTCGGGCAACCTGATCGTTCTCCGCACACCTCCGGGCTCGGCCCATGTCGTAGGCTCGGCGCTGGACCGTAGCGGTTTCCCGGGTGTGATCGGGACGGTTGCCGGAGACGACACCGTGCTGGTGGTGGCATCGGAACCCTCGGGCGGCAGAGCCGTGGCCGACCGTCTGGCCCAGGTGGCCGGACTGGAGCCGAGGTGGGCGACGCCCCCGAAGAAGACGGGCACGCCGAAGCAGGCAACGGCCGGGAGAACGCAACATCCGAACGCATCAAAGGCAAGGGGTCGAGCATGACGAAGCGAGTGGTATTGGCCTACAGCGGCGGGTTGGACACCTCCATCGCCGTGCGCTGGTTGATGGAAAACCATGGCGTCGAGGTGATCGCCGTCGCCGTGGACGTCGGTCAGGCTTCGGAGGCGGGGGGCGAGGATTGGGACGCCATCCGCAACCGGGCGTTGGCCACCGGAGCCGTCGAGGCCACGGTGATCGATGCCCGTGCCGAGATGGCTGAAGACTTCTGCGTGCCCGCCCTCCTGGCCAATGCCAAGTACGAGGGGAAGTACCCACTGGTCTCTGCTCTGTCGCGGCCGGTGATCGTCAAGCACCTGGTGGCCGAGGCCCGCAAGCACGGGGCCCATGCCGTGGCTCACGGCTGCACCGGAAAGGGGAACGACCAGGTGCGGTTCGAGGTGGGGACACGCGCTCTGGCTCCCGACCTCGAGGTGATCGCTCCGGCCCGGCTATGGGGCCTGTCCCGTGAAGAAAGCATCGAGTACGCGGCCAAGTGGGACATCCCGTTGTCGGTGACCAAGGAGAAGCTCTACTCGATCGACGAGAACCTGTGGGGCAAGGCCATCGAGTGCGGTGTCATCGAGGACCCGTGGAACCGTCCGCCCGAGGACGTCTACACCATGACCCGTCCGACTGCGACCGAGCCGAGCGAGGTGGTGATCGGGTTCGAGTCGGGGGTGCCGGTGTCGGTGGATGGTCGCGCCCTCGATCCCGAGCCGTTGATCGCCGAGCTCAATCGCACCGTCGGCTCCTACGGATTCGGCCGGCTGGACATGGTGGAGAACCGCCGGGTGGGTATCAAGAGCCGTGAGACCTACGAATGTCCGGGTGCGCTGGCCCTCCTGATGGCCCACGCCGACCTCGAGGATCTCACCCTCGAGCGGGACCTCCATCACGAGAAGCTCCGGCTGGAGCCCCGTTGGTCCGAGCTGGTCTACGACGGTCTGTGGTTCTCGCCGCTCAAGCAGGCACTCGACGCCTTCTTCGCCGAGTCGCAACGCCACGTCACCGGTGAGGTCAGGCTTCGGCTCGACCGTGGCCAGTGCTGGGTGGTGGGACGGCGCAGCCCGGTCAGTCTCTACGACCACGGGTTGGCCACCTATGACGCCTCCGACACCTTCCGCCACCAGGACGCCGAAGGATTCGTGCGCCTGTGGGGACTGGGTGTCGCCACCTGGTCCGCGGTGCAGGAAGGCCGCGCTGTCGGAGGAGCGGCCGTGGCCGATTCGAACCGATGACGCTGTGGCACGGCCGCCTGGGCGGCGGCACCGCCGACGTGGTCATGGACTACTCGACCAGCCTGCACTACGACCGTCAGCTGGCCCACGATGACCTGGCCGGTTCACGGGCCCATGTTCGAGGTCTGGCCCGGGGTGGCCTGCTGACCGCTGACGAAGTGATCGGGCTGCTGGCCGCCCTCGATCAGGTGGAGGCCGAGCTGGAGACCGGGGCGTTCCAGTTCGCTCCGGACGACGAGGACATCCACACGTCGGTCGAGCGGCGGGTCACCGAGATCGCCGGCGATGTCGGCGCCAAGCTGCATACCGGACGCAGCCGCAACGACCAGATCGCCACCGATCTCCGGCTCTATGCCAAGCGGGAGCTCCGGTTGGTGGCCTCGGAGATCATCGCCCTCCAGGAGGTGCTGCTTACCCGGGCCAAAGAAGCCGGTGACACCTACCTTCCGGGCTACACCCACCTCCAACGCGCCCAACCGGTGCTGCTGGCCCATCATCTGCTGGCCCACGGCTGGGCCCTGTCCCGCGACGTGGACCGCCTGGTGGCCACGGTGGAGAGACTCGACGTCTCGCCCTTGGGGGCGGGAGCCCTGGCCGGGTCCTCCTTGCCGCTGGATCCGGATGGCGTGGCTGACGACCTGGGCTTCGCCGGCCGCTTCGAGAACTCCCTCGATGCGGTGTCCGACCGCGACTTTGTGGCCGAGGCCCTGTTCGACCTCGCCCTCCTCGGGGTCCATCTTTCCCGCATAGGCGAAGAGATGGTGATCTGGTCGACCGAGGAGTTCGGGTTCGCCGTCCTCGACGACGCCTTTGCCACCGGCAGCTCGATGCTGCCCCAAAAGAAGAATCCGGATGTCGCCGAGCTGGCCCGGGGGAAGACCGGTCGGCTCATCGGCAACCTGACTGGCCTGTTGGTCACCCTGAAGGGGCTGCCGTTGTCTTACAACCGCGACCTGCAGGAGGACAAGGAGCCCCTGTTCGACTCGGTGCACCAGACCCACCTGGCACTGGCGGCCCTCTCCGGTTTGCTGGCCACGGTGAGCTTCGACGCCGGCCGTATGCAGGAAGCGGCCAACGGGTCGGCGGTTGCCGCGGTCGACCTGGCCGAATGGCTGGTGGAGCAGGGTATGCCGTTCCGCCAGGCCCACAGCGTGGTCGGTGGACTGGTCCACGATTCGATCGAACGGCACGTCCCCCTGGCCGAACTGGTCGAAGCCCATCCTGCGCTGGGATCGGAGGCGGTGGTCCTGTTGGAACCGGGTGTGGCGGTCACCCGTCGGACCACGCCGGGAAGTGCCGGGCCGCTGGCGGTGACCGTCCAGATGGAGCGGTTCGTGCACCGGGTCGAGTTCGACAGGAACCGGGTCGCCACCGGACGGTGAGCCCGGAGGCATGGCGGTCGGGGGCAACACCGGCCGTTGGCCATGGTGGGCGGTCTGGTCCTCAGCTTTTCGGTGTTCACCCTGATCGGCTCGTGATTGTTGAGCCTTCTCGGTCTCCCCCCACAGGTAGTGCGTCGGACCGGTCTGGTCGTTCTCGGCCAGGCCCGGGTGTCCCTGACCATGGCCCCGGGAAGGCAGGCCTACGACTTCACCTTCGGGTGACTTCACCGGGTCCGTTCGGCTGGTGCGACCAGGTAGCGCCGGGGACGGTCGCAGATGTTCTTCACCACTGATTGAACATTTGCCCCCGAGCCGTCGTAGTACCGGACAAGCAACCGGAAAGAGGAGCTCCCATGGGATCGACACGTACCGCGGCAGTGGGCAGCAGAGCCACCCGTTCACGAGGAACCCGGCGCACCATCGTCGGCGGAGCACTCGGTGTGGTGCTGCTGGTTTCGGCCGCATGCAGTTCGGGCGGGACGTCGTCGTCCTCGACCGCCGGCGGCGGTACGTCGACCCAGGCCACCACAGGTTCCGCGGTGGTGGCCCTGGCCACCCGGAGCTCGCTGGGCACGGTGCTGGTGGACCACACCGGTGCGACCCTCTACCGGTTCATGCCGGACGGCACGGGCAAGTCGACGTGCACCGGAAGCTGCGCTTCGACATGGCCGCCGATGACCGTTCCCGCCGGGACCACGCAGGTGGCGTCAGGGACGGGCATCAGTGCCGGGGAACTCGGGACCATCACCCGATCGGACGGATCGCTCCAGGTCACCTTCAAGGGAATGCCCCTGTATCGCTATTCGGGCGACACTAAGGCCGGCGATGCCACCGGCCAGGGGCTCAACGGGATCTGGTTCGTGGTGCCGGTGACGAAAAGCGCAACCTCGGTCACTACCACCACCGCCAAGTCCGCCGGTGGTTACGGCTATTGAGGTGATGATGGTGCAGTCGGGAGCCGATCTCCGGTCGGCCGGTAGGCTGTCGCCGGTGACAGTTTCCGGCGTCCCACAGCCGCAGGCTCCCACTGGGTCAGAGTCGGGTCCGCAGGTGGCAGACGAGAGCGGGATCAAAGAGGCCTTCGTCGCCCACCGGGTAGTGCTGACCGGCGTGGCCCGGAGAGTGCTCGGCAGCGGCCATCTGGCCGAGGAGGCCGTGCAGGAGACCTTCGTCCGGGCGTGGCGATCGCGGGAACGTTTCAACCCTGACCGCGGTTCGTTGAGGACCTGGCTGTTCTCCATCGAACGAAACCTGCTCATCGACATGACACGCACCCACACCCTCAGGGAGCTCCGGGTCTCGTACTCGGGCGACGACATCGAGACGGTCGCCGACGACGTCACCGACCAGGTGGAACGAGCAATGGCGTCATGGCAGGTGGAAGAGGCGATCCGCGGGCTCACCCCTGAGCACCGCACCGTGCTGGTCGCCATGTACTTCAACGGTCGAACCAGCCGGGAGATGGCCGAACAACTGGCGATACCCGAGGGAACCGTTCGGAGTCGCTTGTTCTATGCCCTTCGATCGATGAAGGCAATCCTGGAGGAGATGGGGTGGGAAGAGTGATCGGTCGCACGTGTGCCAAATGGCAGGGACTACTGGCGATGCAAGCGGTGGGTCCTCTGGGCGACCACGAGTCCGCTAGCCTGGACAGGCATCTCGACCGGTGTCCCTCCTGTCGACAGGACGCCCACGATCTGGCCGCCGTCGCTGCCGCCTTGCGGTTTGTGGACGGCGCCCGGGTCGACGGCCTCGAGACACCGACCGATGCGCCGGTCCTCCTGCGCCCGGGCCAGAGCTCCGAAGGAGCGGCCCGGCCATCGGAGGTGAACGGCAGGCGACGGGTCTGGGCCGGCCTCGGCCTGGTCTCCGCGGCGGTGGCGGCCGGTGCGGCGGTGGTGGTGGCGCTCGGACCGACCGGCGCGCCGACCCGGACGGTGGCGCTGACGGGGGAACTGGGTGTACGGGCCACGGCGGCGTTGACCACCCAGTCGTGGGGGACCCGGGTCGTGCTGCAGGAGTCGGGTCAGCGCCCGGGCCAGGTGCTGACAGTGTCGATGAAGACGGCATCGGGTGCTTGGTGGGTGGCGGGGAGCTATCGGACGACCGCCGGGGCCGGGACCATACGGGTGGAGCTCTCGTGCGCGGTGCCGGCCAATGAGATCACCGACGTCTGGGTGAGTGACCCGAGCGGTCACACCGTACTCAATGGCTACCTGCACTGACCGCTGAGGCGGTCCCTGCCGGCGGGAGACGGGGCCTCCAACCGTGTCCGCACCGCCTCGACGATGGACTAGGGCGGGTCTTCGCCGATCGAGCGCACGTGCCATGTCAGATTGACACCGACCTCGGTAGGAGATAGAGTAACTAGTCCCGGTGAACGACCCGTAAGGGCGTCGCCAGGCACCTACAGATTGGGGCTCTTGCCTCTGCCTGTGGAGATTCCGGCACCAACGCTTCACGGCGTGTGCCCGGTCGCTCCTTGAAA
>JADGOF010000157.1 GCA_017883105.1 Acidimicrobiales bacterium | reverse complement strand
ATCGTCGCGGCACTCCACCCGCAGGCATCGTGCCGGTCGGGGGACTGCGGATGAACCAGGCATTCCCCCATGAGCCCGTGATGGCCGCCGAGGTGGTCAATCTCTTCGACCCGGTGCCACCGGGTCTGGTCGTCGACGCCACCCTTGGTGGAGGGGGCCACGCAGCCGCCTTGCTCACCGCCTACGCCGGGCTGAGCATCCTCGGTCTCGACCGGGATCCAATGGCCGTGGACGCGGCCACCGATGCACTCGCTCCGTTCGGCCACCGGGCCGTCGTCCGGCGATCCCGCTTCGACTCCTTCACCGAGGTCGTGCGTCAGGTGCAGGCCGAACTGGGCACGCCTCCCGAACAGCTGGGGCTCAGCGGAGCGCTGTTCGACCTGGGTGTCAGCTCGCCGCAGCTCGACGTGGCCGAACGAGGGTTCTCCTACCGGCGTGACGCCGTCCTCGACATGCGCATGGACCCGACCTCGGGCCGGACCGCGGCGGACGTGGTCAACCAGTTCGACGAGACGGCGCTGGTGGAGCTGTTCACGGAGAACGGCGAGGGACGATTCGCCCGGCGCATCGCCCGGGCCATCATCGCGGCCCGACCACTCACCACCACCGGCCAGCTGGCCGATGTGGTGCGGGCGGCCATCCCGGCCGCCACCCGGCGCACCGGAGGGCATCCTGCCCGCCGGGTCTTCCAGGCCATCCGGATCGCTGTCAACGAGGAACTCGATCAGCTGGGCACGGCCCTCGAGGAGGCCCTGGCCCTGCTTCGACCCGGCGGCCGGTGCGTGGTGATCTCGTACCACTCGGGCGAGGACCGGTTGGTGAAGACGGCATTCACCCGGGCCTCCACCGACGACTGCCACTGCCCTCCCGGCCTGCCCTGTGTGTGCGGCGCAGATCCACAGTTCACGCTCGTGGCCCGCGGCGCCCGACGGCCCAGCGACGACGAAGTGGCCCGTAACCGCCGGGCCGAGGCAGCCCGCCTCCGGGTCATCGAACGGCTGCCCAAAGCCCCTGATGCCTCCGCATCGAACGGTGAGGTGGCCTGATGGCGCCTCCCGCCACCGCCACGGCACGTCGGGCCACCACCCGGGCCCAGCCCCGCCCAGCTCCGTCGGTCCCCAAGCGGCCACCGCTCCGGATCTTCGAGGCGGCGCCCCGCCGCAAGCGGGGGATCCGTGCCATCCGTCGACCGGAGATGTGGTTGTCGGGGATCCTGGTGGTGGCCAGCTTGCTGGCGGTGGTGGTCGGTGACGCCGCGATCACCCAGGGCCAGATCCGGCTGTCGGCGACCCAGCACGCGGTGGCCGCCGCCACCGTCGAACAGAAGACAGCGCAGGTCAATGTGGCCGGGATGGCAGCTCCGCCGGTGGTGGTACGGGCCGCCGAAAGCCTGGGTCTGGTCGCCCCGACCCAGGTGATCGACCTCCCCGAGGTCGCCCTCACGGTGCCGCTGGCCGTGCCGGACACCTCACCGCTTCCGGCCGGAGCCCCGGTCTCCCATGCCTCGGCAGCATCCAGTTCGTCCCCGGGCGGGGCAACGGCTACCACCACCCCAGCGAACCGGTGAGTCCCTCGGTTCTCATGGGGCGGCGCACCCGCGCCATGCGGTTGGTGCTGGTCATCGTCTTCGTGGCGCTGATCGGCCGCCTGATCGCCGTCCAGGAACTTTCTCATCAGCACTACGCGGCACTGTCCACCTCCGAGTTGACCCAGTCGGTGGCGGTGCCCGCGGTGCGGGGCGGGATCTATGACCGGAACGGCGAGGTGCTGGCGGAATCGGTCACCAGGCAGACAGTGGTGGCCGACCCCCTGCTGATCACCAACCCGGCATCCCTTGCCGATGCCCTGTCACCGGTCCTCGGGATCACCACCGACAAACTCCGGTCCGAGTTCACCCTGCACTCCGGATTCGTCTACCTGGCCCACCGGGTACCCGACACGGTCGCCGCCAAGGTGGCCGCTCTCAACCTGACCGGGATCAACCTGATACCCGAGTCCCAGCGGGTAGAGCCGAGCGGGCAGCTGGCCGCCCCCGTGGTGGGCACGGTCCGCTACGACGGGAGTGGAGCGGCCGGCCTGGAGTTCCAGTACCAGTCGCTGCTGGCCGGGCAGGCCGGGACGAGGAGCCTGCTGGAGGGACCCAACGGGGTCGCCCTCCCGGGCAGCACCAACAGTGATGTGTCGGCCCACCCGGGTAGCGGCCTGGAACTGACCATCGACGAGTCGATCCAGTATGTGGCCGAACAGGCGCTCGGGGCCGAGATCGTCGCCTCCCATTCCCAAAGCGGCATCGCCGTCGTCATGGACGTCAAGACCGGCGACATCCTGGCCATGGCCAATCTCACCGCTCCGTCCGGCGGATCGAGCGGGTCCACCACGGCCGCTTCGGGTGCCGGCTCGACCACCTCGGGACCGACATTGATATCCCAGGCGGACACCCTGCCCGCAGGCGTCCGGGAGGCGCCGTCCAACTCGGCGGTGACCCAGGTCTATGAGCCCGGTTCGGTGTTCAAACTGGTCACCTTCTCGGCAGCACTGGCCGCCAGCATCATCACGCCCACCACGGCCATCCAGGTTCCGGCCGCACTCCCCATGGGGACCTACACCTTCCACGACGCCGAGGCCCACGGAACCGAGAGCCTCACGGCCACCGGCATCCTGGCCCAGTCGTCCAACATCGGCACCATCAAGGTGGCCCAGTCCCTCGGCGAGAGCCGGCTGCTGGCCCAGATCAGCAATCTCGGATTCGGGAAACCGACCGGTCTGCGTTTCCCAGGGGAGTCACAGGGCCTGGTGCCCGGCCCGTCGGGATGGACCGGCACGTCGATCGGCTCCACTCCGATCGGACAGGATGACGCGGTGACGGCCCAGCAGATCCTCGACGCCTACAACGCGGTGGCCAATGGTGGGGTGTTCGTCGCTCCCCGCATGGTCAGGGGCACGGTGAGCCCCTCGGGCGCCACGACCGCGGCGCCGTTGTCGCCCAGCCACCGGGTGATCGACACCGCCACCAACGCCGAGCTGGTATCGATGCTCGAGGCGGTGGTCTCCCAGGGCACGGGAACCAGCGCGGCCATCGACGGATACACGGTGGCCGGAAAGACGGGCACTGCCCAGATCCCCGATCCGAACCACCTGGGCTACATCACCGGAGCCTATGTGGGTTCCTTCGCCGGGTTCGCCCCCGCCGAAAGCCCGGTGCTCTCCGCGGTGGTGGTGCTCGACCACCCCACGCCCATCTACGGTGGTGCGGTGGCAGCCCCGGTATTTTCGACGATCATGGCCTATGCACTGCACCACTACGGGATCCCCACCACCACCGCCGCCACCACAGCCAGCTCCAACTCGGCCATCGGCACCACCGGCTCCGTGACGGTCCCGGCCGGCGCGGTCACGGAAGGGCCGTAGGTGGGCCCGGACCGGATCCGCCCCACCCGACCCCGACCCTGCGTCCGGAGCCCCTGGACCAACCCCCCGTGCTGATGAGCATGCTCATGGACGACATCGACGTGGTCGGTGTACGTGGTGACGCTAACGTGACCGAGGTCATTTCGGTCGAGTCCGACAGCCGCCACATACAGCGGGGATCACTCTTTTGCTGCGTCCCCGGTGCGCATGTGGACGGACACGCATTTGCCGGCCAGGCAGTGGCCTCGGGGGCCACGTCGCTCCTCTGCGACCGGTTTCTTGATCTGGACGTGACCCAGGTGTGCGTGGCCCCGGGCGCCGTGCGCCCGTCGATGGCCCGGATGGCGTCCGCCTTCCACGGCCATCCGTCGCGGGTGATGACCATGGTGGGCGTCACCGGGACCAATGGCAAGACCACGGTGACCCAGCTGATCCGTTCGGTGCTCACCCACGCCGGGATGCCCACCGGGGTCATCGGCACGTTGGACGGAGTCCGGACGACCCCGGAGGCACCGGTACTCCAAGGGCTACTGGCCCAGCTCCGCGACGACGGGAGCAAGGCCGTAGCCATGGAGGTATCCTCCCATGCGCTGACCCAGCACCGGGTGGACGGCATTGCGTTCGATGTGGTGGTGTTCACCAATCTCAGCCGAGAGCACCTCGATCACCACCGTTCGATGACGGAGTACTTCGAGGCCAAGGCCGGCCTCTTCGATCCGGCGACGTCCGCCACCGCGGTCATCAACGTGGATGATCTCTGGGGTGCGCGGCTCGCTGATCGACTGGTGGACGGTTCGGTGGTCAGGGTGCGACGCACCGATGCCACCGATGTGTCCCTCTCGGTGGGGTCGTCGACCTTTCGTTGGCGCGACCACCTGGTGAGCGTGCCGCTGTCGGGGATGTTCAACGTCGAGAACGCGTTGATGGCCGCCACGGTGGCCGTCACGCTCGGCATCGATGAGGACCGGGTAGTCGAGGGGCTGGCCATGGCGGAGCCGGTACCGGGCCGGATGGAAGTGGTGTCGGCCGGACCGCCGTTCGCCGTGGTGGTGGACTTCGCCCATACCCCGGTCGGCCTCGAGGTGGCGCTGTCGGCCGCCCGCGCTCTGGCCGGCCCCGGTCGGGTGATCTGCCTGTTCGGATGTGGGGGTGACCGCGACGCCGGCAAGCGCCCGGAGATGGGGGCGGTGGCGACGCGGTTGTCCGACGTGGTCATTCTGACCTCGGACAACCCCCGATCCGAGGATCCGATGTCCATCATCGAGCAGGTGAGCTCCGGCGTCGGTGGCCCGGCGGAGTTGGTGGTCGAGCCCGACCGGGCCGCCGCCATCGGTGTGGCGGTGTCGCGGGCCCGACCCGGAGACGTGGTCCTCCTGGCCGGCAAGGGTCACGAGACCACCCAGACGGTGGGCGACCAGGCGATACCCTTCGACGACCGTGATCAGGCCCGACGGGCGTTGGCCGCACATCTCGGGGATGCGCTCCCGTGATCTCACTGATGACGTCGGGCGGGGTGGCCCTTTGGGTGGCCGTGCTGTCGACCCCGGTCCTCATCCGGTGGCTGGTGAAGAACAACATCGGCCAGCAGATCAGAGAAGACGGGCCCCAGGTGCACATCGCCAAGGCCGGCACGCCCACCATGGGCGGCATCGGCATCGTGGCCGCGGTGCTCATCGGCTACGTGTTGGCTCACGCCATCCCGGATGTCACCTTCTCGCGCTCGGGGATCCTGGTCATGATGGCCATCCTCGGCGCCGCGTTGATCGGGTTCGCCGACGACTGGATCAAGGTCCGGCACCGACGGAGCCTCGGACTGAACAAGCGGGCCAAGTTCGGTTCCCAGATCGGCCTCGGGCTCCTGTTCTCGGTGCTGGCCGTCTACTGGGCGCACGCCGCCACCACACTCTCGTTCACCCGGTACGACTCCATCGGGCTCCACATGGGCACCGGGGTATGGGTGGTGTGGTCGACGGTGATCATCGCCGCGGCGGCCAATGCGGTGAATCTCACCGACGGACTCGACGGCCTGGCCGCGGGGTCGTCGACCTTCTGCTTCGCCTGCCTGGCCATCATCGGATACTGGCAGTATCGGCATTTCGCCATCTACCGCGTCCCGGACGCGCTCGACCTGGCCCTGGCCTCGGTAGCGCTGGCCGGTGCCTGCCTCGGGTTCCTGTGGTGGAACGCCGCTCCGGCCAAGATCTTCATGGGGGACACCGGTTCCCTGTCGATCGGGTCCGGGTTGGCCGCCCTGTGCCTGCTGATGAACCTTGACCTGCTGCTGGTGGTCATCGGCGGCCTGTTCGTCATCGTCACTCTGTCGGTGGTGATCCAGGTGGTCAGCTTCCGGGTGTTCCACCGACGGGTGTTCCTCATGGCCCCCCTCCACCATCACTTCGAGCTCATGGGCTGGCCGGAGACCACGGTCATCGTCCGCTTCTGGATCCTGGCCGGCCTGTTCGCCGCCCTCGGCCTCGGGATCTTCTACGGC
>JADGOF010000156.1 GCA_017883105.1 Acidimicrobiales bacterium | reverse complement strand
GTCGGGAACCCGCCCGGCGGCGATCACCGCGTCGGCCAGGCTGAACCAGCCGGCGACATCCAGGGCATTGACCGGAGGATGGTCGATCACCACCTCGGCGATGCCGGGCAGACTCTGATGGGACGTGATGGGCATGACCGGCTCCGGGTGGTTCGGAGGCGTGAGCCCGGGTCCGTCTGCAGCCCTTGGCATCGGGCATCGCAGTTGGGTGCACGGGCACGCACTCGGCGTGATCTGATACAGCGTCAGGACAGTACCAGTCAGAGACCGGGAGGCAGCAGTGGCCACATTCGATTTTGCTCGCCCATCGGGAGCGTTCGACTTCGCGGGACGAGTGGTGGTGGTGACCGGGGGAGCCAGAGGAATCGGCCGGGGTATCACCGAGGCGTTCCTTGCCGCGGGAGCCGAGGTCGCGGTGTGCGGTCGGACCGAGGTCGGCACCGACCAACTTCCCTCCGCGGTGGATGCCACGGGGGCCCGCCGGCATGCAGTCTTCGTCACCGCCGATCTCCGGGATGCCCACCAGGCAGCGTCGGTCGTCTCGGCCACGGTGGAACGATTCGGACGGCTCGACACCTTGGTCAACAACGCCGGGGGATCCCCGCAGGCTGATGCCGCGGTGGCATCTCCCCGATTCTCCGCCTCGATCGTGACGCTCAATCTGCTGGCTCCTCTGTACTGCGCCCAGGCGGCCAACGCGGTGATGCAGAACCAGCCCGATGGCGGTTCGATCGTCAACATCGCATCGGTCAGCGGTCTCCGCCCGTCACCGGGCACTGCGGCCTACGGAGCGGCCAAAGCCGGGCTGATCAATCTGACCCAGTCGTTGGCCATCGAGTGGGCTCCCCGGGTACGGGTCAACTGCGTCAGCGCGGGGTTGGTGGCCACCGAGGCGGCCGAGGACCACTACGGGGGACCGGAGGGCATGGCAGAGGTGGCCGCCACGGTGCCTCTCGGCCGGTTTGGCACCCCTGAGGACGTCGCCGGTCTGTGCCTGTTCATGGCGTCACCGCTCGCCGGTTACGTCACCGGGGCCAATCTGGTGGCACACGGGGGAGGGGAGCGGCCAGCATTCCTGACGGCCGTTGAACACGCGACCGGAAAGAACCCCAGTTAGAGACATTGATCACGCTGGCGACCCAGGGGCGCCGGATGAAGTTCCCTGCGCCCGGGTACGGGCGTGAAGATGGCGATCGCCCAGACTGCGAAACCGCTCAAGTGCTGGTCGGAGAAGGTCGATGTTGAACATGTGGCTCTCCAACTGCCGACCGCTCCTGACCGGGGTGGATGGGAAACTCCGGACCTCACGCTGGTCGGTCCATGCTGACCCACGTCAAGCCGACCTTCACGCTGCTCGGCGCGCCCTACCTCGAGTATCTGCCGGTGGTCGACCTCTCGTCGGGGCGGCTGTTGGGCATGGAAGCCCTGGTTCGTTGGCAACATCCCGAGCGAGGACTCATCTCGCCCACTCACCTGATTCCCGAAGTCGAAGCCAGCGGGGACATCGGGCCGTTGACCCGGTGGGTGTTGATGGAGGCGTGCGAACAGGCCCGCCGGTGGTTGCCGAGTATCCAGTTGGGTGTTAACTGTACGATCAATCAGCTACGTCGCGGCGAGGTTTCCAAGGCGGTGGTCAGCGCTCTCGAGGAGTCGAGGTTCCGGGCCGGCCAGCTGACGTTGGAGGTGACCGAGGACGCAGTGGTCGACCCGTCGGCCTCCGCTGACCTGAGGACCTTGTCCGAAATGGGCGTTCAACTATCGGTGGACAACGTCGGTACCAACTGGTCGTCGTTCGAGCCGTTCCGCCACCACTCGATCAGCACGGTGAAGATCGACGGTTCCTTCATCGCCGGCCTCGAAACCAATCAGGGCATCAACCGGCTGGTGGTGGAGAAGGTCATCCACATGGCCCATTCGCTGGGGATGTCCGCCATCGCCGAGTGCGTTGAAACAGCGGCTCAGGTGGAGATTGTACGGAGATTCAATGCCGATGCCGCCCAAGGGTTCTTCTTCGCCAGACCCATGTCCAGGGATCATGCGGCGGTGTTCGCCGCGGGCGCGGACACACCGCGGTTCTCCCGGACCCACATCGGAACTCTCGTGCAACCCCATGAAGGACCGGTGGGGTGCGCCGTCGAGACCTCCGAGGTCCCGGCTCCTGAAGTCGGAGATGGTCCACCGATGGGGTCCGAAAGTGCGCCGGTGGAGGCCGCGGCGATCACAGGCGAGCCCGACCCCCGAGGCAGACCGGACATCTCGGACCACGTCGGTCCGCCTCCGATCGAAGATGAGCCGGACGGTGTACTGTCCGCCTCCGACATCACCGGCGAACCGATCGAGCCCGTCGAGGAGAGCGGGCCGGTCGAAGCGCTGAACGACCCGTTCGGTTCCCGCCTGGCCATCAACCCGATCGACCAAGAGGCGCTCTGATCGGTCGGGTCGCTTCGGCGCCGAATCCGACGGGGTGCGAGCCCGCATCTCACGGCACACTGGCCTTCGACGGAGCCGGATCGCCCCGACCCCGGGCTGGAGGCGGAAGTCCCCGACCCCGGCAGGTGAAAAGCCTCCCACCTGGTGACAAGGCGAAGTAAGTGGTCAGTGCCACTGGTTTACCTGTATACCTCTTGCCGTGAAACTCGCTGTCGTCAAAGAGTCGCGTGCCGGAGAGGATCGAGTAGCGATCGTCCCGGAGGTGGCAGCCAAGCTGGCCAAGTCTGGAATCGAGGTCGTCGTGGAGTCGGGAGCCGGCGCCGCGGCCCGTTTCTCGGACGAGGAGTACCACAAGGCCGGTGCCACGGTTGTGCCCGATGCTGCGACCGCATTGAGTGGCGCCTCCATCTCTGCCCGGGTGCAGCCTCCATCCACCGAAGAAGTCGCGGCCCTCCCGAAGGGAGTCTCGCTGGTCAGTTTTCTCCAGCCGGTTGCCGCGTCCGACACGGTCAAGGCTCTGGCCGGGATCGGAGCGACGGTCTACAGCCTCGACCTGCTGCCGAGGATCAGCCGGGCACAGTCGATGGACGCGCTGTCCTCGCAAGCCACGGTGGCCGGTTATCGCGCCGGCCTGTCCGCGGCCGAGCATCTGGCCAAGTTCTTCCCGATGTTCATGACCGCGGCCGGCACCGTGCCGCCGGCCAAGGTCCTGGTGATGGGAGCCGGCGTGGCCGGGCTCCAGGCCATTGCCACCGCCCGACGCCTCGGAGCGGTCGTACGGGCCTATGACGTGCGGGCCGCAGCGAAAGAAGAAGTGCAGAGCCTCGGGGCAAAGTTCGTCGAACTGGATCTCGAGACCCAGGACGGGGCGGGTGGGTATGCCAAGGAACAGTCGGCGGAGTACCTGGCCAAGCAGCAGGAATTGTTGGCTGCCGAAGTGGCGGCTTCCGACGTGGTGATCACCACCGCGCAGATCCCTGGACGCAGGGCACCGGTGTTGGTGACCGCGGCGATGGTGGAGGGAATGTCGGAAGGAGCGGTCATCGTTGACATGGCTGCCGACTCCGGTGGGAACTGCGAGTTGTCGGTGCCCGGCGAAGACGTGGTGGCCCACGGCGTCACCGTGGTCGGGCTGACCAATCCCCCCGCTTCCATGCCGACCCACGCCAGCTTTCTCTACGCGCGGAACATCGCCAACTTTTTGGACCTACTGGTGAAGGACGGGGAACTGTCGCCCGACTTCGATGACGAGATTGTGGCCGGGACGTGCGTGGTGCGCGCCGGGACGGTGGTGCATGGTCCGACAGCAGAGGCGCTGGGACTTAGCATGCCAACCGCCACGAGACCGTCCGTGACACCACCAGGGGACGCGGCGACACCCGACGCCGGCACACAATCGAAGGAGACGGGATCATGAGTACCGGAATTCTCGAATTCCTGACGATCTTCGTACTGGCCGCGTTCGTGGGCAACGAGGTCATCGGCCGGGTGCCCAGCATCTTGCACACGCCGCTCATGTCAGGGAGCAATGCCATCCACGGCATCGTGTTGGTGGGGACCATCCTCGTCATGGGAAGTGCCCATGGTGCGGTGCAGATCACTTTGGCATTCCTCGCGGTGATCCTGGCCACACTGAACATCGTCGGCGGCTTCGTCGTCACCGACCGCATGTTGGAGATGTTCAAGGCCAAGCCCGCGGAGCGTGTCCCGAAGGCCGGCGTCGGCGATGACGCGACCGGCGGTGCCAAGTGACGCTCCAGACGTGGATCGATCTGGTCTATCTCCTCGCCGCCATCGGCTTCATCCTCGCCCTCAAGGGTCTGAGCTCGCCCAAGCAGGCCCGCAACGGCAATCTCCTCGGCGCGGCGGCGGCGGCAGTGGCCGTGGCCTTCACCTTCTTGAACCCGGAGGTTCGTGCCCACACGCTGAATCTGGTGCTGACCTTGGTGGCCATGCTGGTCGGCGCGGTCATCGCGGTGCCGGCGGCCCGCAGAGTGAAGATGACCGCAATGCCCCAGATGGTGGCCATCTTCAACGGCGTGGGCGGTGGCGCGGCTGCGCTCGTCTCCATCGTGGTATTCCTCATTGCCGCGCCGGGCAAGCCGGCGGTGTACCGGATCGCCGAGGTGTTGTTCGGTGTGCTGGTCGGCTGCGTGTCGTTCTCAGGGAGCGCCATCGCCTTCGCCAAGCTGCAGGAGTTGATGACCGGGCGTCCGATCACCTATCCCGCACAGCAGGTGATCAACGCCGTGTTCGCGGTGGCCATCGTGGCGCTGGCCATCGGCACACTCGTCACCGGAAGCGTCCCGCTGTTGGTGGCGACCGCTGTGCTGTCGCTGGTGCTGGGTGTGATCTTCGTGCTGCCCATCGGCGGTGCCGATGTCCCGGTGCTCATCTCGCTACTCAACTCGTTCACCGGACTCGCGGTTGCCGCTTCGGGTTTCACGCTGAACAACAACCTGTTGATCATCGCCGGCACCCTGGTTGGTGCGTCGGGGATGCTCCTCACCCGGATGATGAGCAAGGCGATGGGCCGGTCGCTGGCCAACGTGCTTTTCAGCGCGTTCGGTTCGGTGGTCACCGCTACCGGTGGTGCGGACGGCTTAGGGGAGACCCGGCCGGTGAAAGCCGGTACGCCCGAGGACATCGGGGTGCTCTTGGCCTATGCCCGCAAGGTGGTGATCATCCCGGGGTACGGCCTGGCCGTGGCCCAGGCCCAACACACTGCCCGGGAGTTGGCCGACCTCCTCATGGAGCGCGGCGTCGAGGTGTTCTACGCCATCCACCCGGTGGCCGGACGCATGCCCGGTCACATGAACGTGCTGTTGGCCGAGGCGAACGTCCCTTACGATGAACTGAAGGAGATGGACGAGGCCAATCCGGAGATGGCCACCGCCGATGTGGCCCTGGTGATCGGGGCCAATGACACCGTTAACCCGGCGGCGAAGAACACGCCGGGAAGCCCGATCTACGGGATGCCGATCATCAACGCCGACGAGGCGGAGCACATCGTGTTCCTCAAGCGGTCGATGCGACCGGGCTTCGCGGGCATCGACAACGAGCTGCTCTTCGACGAGAAGACCACCCTCTTGTTCGGGGACGCCAAGGACACCCTTTCCAAGTTGGTGGCCGCGGTGAAGGACGCCTGAAAAACTCCTCGTCGGTGGGGCACTCACCACTCTGCGTGGAACTCTTTGCTTTTGGCGATCTGATCCCCTACCGTCGGATCGTCTACACAGGTGGACCGTTCGATGGGGTCGGGGACGAATGACACTCATTGGACGATTGATGAGATGAACCCCGGGGGTTTGGGTCGATGAAGTTTTTCCGCTCGCGTTTGTTCGCCAGGTCCACGTTTGCCAAGGCGGCGGTTGCTGCACTCGTCGGCACGACGGGACTGACCGTCGTCGCGGTTGGGCCCGCCTTTGCGGCGACTCCGACGGTCACTGCTGTCAGCCCCTCCTCCGGCACCTCGGCGGGCG
>JADGOF010000155.1 GCA_017883105.1 Acidimicrobiales bacterium | reverse complement strand
GTTCGAGGTCCGGGTCGACGCAGGCTTCACCCCGATCTACCGGCTCCTCCGGCTGCTGGTCCACGGGCTCAACCGCCTGCTGTTCCGCACCACGGTGGACGGACCCGACCGGGTCCCGGCCGAGGGGCCGGTGATCATCGCCCCCGTGCACCGCTCGTTCATCGACTTCTTCGTGGCCTCGGAGGTGACCGACCGCAAGTTGCACTACATGGCCAAGGACAGCCTGTGGAAGCACGGCCTGCTGGCCAAGATCCTCCCATCGGTCGGCGCCTTCCCCGTCAACCGTGGGTCGGCCGACCGAGAGGCACTCCGCCGGGCCCAGCAGGTCCTCGATGCCGGAGAGGCGCTCATCCTCTTCCCCGAAGGGGAGCGACGGTCCGGACCGGTGGTGGAGGACCTCCACGAGGGGGTGGCCTTCCTGGCCGCCCGCACCGGGGCCACCGTCATCCCGGTGGGGATCGGCGGGTCGTCATCGGTGATGCCCAAGGGCAGGAGAGTCCCCCGGCCCCAGCACATCCATCTGGTGGTAGGGGAGCCGATCGCCGCTCCGGAGCGCACTGGCAGCGGTCGGGTCTCCCGCAGTCGGATCCATCAGCTCACCGAGGAACTCACCGTGTCGATCCAGGACCTCTACGACCGTTCGGTCGAGGTCACCGGGCACTACTGATCACACACCGGACTGTGCCGGAAGGCCTAGAGGCGGTGACGGCTGCCCAGGGTCACCCGGTACCAGGTGGTGGCGATCACCCGGGCGTAGTGCAAGCCGAACACCAGGTTGCCGCCCTTCTTCGACGCCCCCGAGGCCCGGGGGTGCCACATCGTGGGTTGCTGGGTGATGCGCCAGCCGCGGCTGGCCGCGGTGATCACCACCTCCGCCGTCTGGTACTGGTCCTGCACCAGGTGGGGGACGATGTCGTTGAGCAGTTCCACCTTGAAGGCGCGATAGCCGTTCGACGAATCGGTCAGCTTCTGGGAGACGATGGCGTTGATCGCCCAGGCGTAGACCTTGACCCCGGCCTGACGGAACCGGTCGGTGGTCTGGTCGACTCCCAGACGACGCGAGGCGATGACCAGGTCGGCCCGGTCGTCGAGGAGGGGTTGGAGCATGGACTCCATTTCGCCAGGGTCGTTCTGCCCGTCGGCGTCGAGGGTGACCACGAATCGGGCACCGTGGGCCGCGGCCAGCTCGTAGCCGAGGCGCAGGGCCGCCCCCTGTCCCAGGTTTACCGGCAGCATGCAGGTGAACACCCCGGCGTCGATGGCGACCTGTGCTGTGCCGTCATGGCCGCCGTCGACCACCACCAGCGTGGATACCTCGAGATCGCCGACCAGGGTCGGCATGGCCTTGAGGACGTCGCCGATGTTGCGCTCCTCCTCGTACGCGGCGACTAGGGCCACCACCGGCCCGAAGCGGGCGTTCGGATGCCTATCTTCGAAGTCCCGGCGCGCCGTGTCGAGCGCCAGTTCGAGGAGATCGGCGCTCCGTCGGCGCTCCCGGTTGTCGGGCCGGGTGAGCCAGCGATGACGCTGAGTGGGGGCCACTACAGGATGTGCGGATTGCCGAAGACGGCCCGCACCTTGGGTTCGAAGTGGGACAGCGGCTCGGTCGGGTACTCGGGGTCGAAGCTGGTCTGGTCCCACTCGTCGGCAAACCGCTCGGCCAACTCGAACCACGGCTCATCCCGGTAGCGCTCCCGCATGTTGGGGTCCATGTTGAAGTGGTGATAGTAATGCCGGCCCTGGAAGTCCTGGTGGGCGAGGATTGCCGAGGTCACCTCGGGATGCACATAGGGACGCAGGATCTCCGCGGCGATCCGCGGGTGATTGGGCACCGAGACCGCCTTGCCGATGTCATGGCACAGCGAAGCCACCACCATCTCGTCGTCGGCTCCCGCCCGTTCGGCCCGGGTCGCCGTCTGCAGGCAGTGGGTCAACTGGTCCACCGCGAATCCGTCGACCACCTCGGACAGGGACTCGAGCATGGCCAGCACCCGGTCGGTCACACGACCTTGGTTCTTCACCGTCTCAGCGCCGATCACTCCCCACTGGTCGCCAGTCGAGACATCCATACTGGTGAATGAAGTCGTCATCCCATCATTCTCGCGCCAAAAGACGCTTCGGGGCATCCTCCGGCCAACCGCTCGAGCACGTCCGCGGCGACCGTGCTGCGGTCATCAGCCAGGACGCGGGTGGCCGAGTCCCCGTCGACCCGCTCCGTGCCGTCGAAGCCCGGAGCGGGGACCCCGTTCATCAGCATCAAGGTGGACTCGAGGCCCCGCAACAGCTCACGGAGCTCCGGGGGGGGCGGGAAGTACTCCTCTTCGACGGTCACCGTCGAGCGCTCGACGCCGTGCACGGGGCTCAACCGTTCGACGACGGCCTGCACCAGTGCCTCCGGAGCCGAGGCCCCGGCGGTGACACCGACCGTCCCGTGCAGATCGTCGGGCAGTTCGGAGGCATCGTTGACCCGGATCACCCGGGGACATCCGAAGGCCACGGCCACCTGTTCGAGGGCCACCGTGTTCGAGGAGTTCTCCGAGCCGATGACCACCACCGCATCCGCCTGACCGGCCAGGGCCTTCAAGGCAGCCTGGCGATTGGTGGTGGCGAAGCACAGGTCGCTCCGGTTGGGCATCCACAGATCGGGGAAGCGCTCACGGGCCCGGTCGACGATGCCGGCCCATTCATCGTGGCTCAAGGTGGTCTGGGCTAGGAGCGCCACCTGCGGGGGCTGACCGTCGACGGCGTCGAGATCGCCGAGGGCGTCCACGTCCTCGACCCGCTCGAGCAGCCGCACCGACGAGGGGGCGACCGCCATGGTTCCCACCGCCTCTTCGTGGCCGTGGTGCCCGACGTAGAGCACGGTGTAGCCCTTGCGGGCCCGCACCTTCAGCTCGTGATGGACCTTGGTGACCAGGGGACACACCGCATCGACCACCACCCGGCCGTTGTTGCGGGCCGCAGCCAGCACTTCGGGGGCGGAGCCATGAGCCGAGAGCATGAGGGGGGCGCCGGCCGGCACCTCGTGGACATCGTCGACGAAGATCACCCCCTGGGCCCGGAACTGCTCGACGACGTGTCGGTTGTGGACGATCTCGTGGTAGCAGTAGACCGGCGGCTCGAAGACCCGCACCATCCACGCCAACGCCTTGATCGCCTTCTCCACCCCGGCACAGAACCCCCTCGGTTCGGCCAGGAGTACGCGATCGACGGGCACGCGGCCAGGCTACCGGCGCTTCCGGTCCCATCAGCCCCATGGCGACGTCGGGACGTCCAAGGAGACCAGGTATCCTGGTGGCATGTCGGCGCCCCGAGTGACGACGGCACCAAAAGTCGTCGCCGTCACCAACGCGTCCCCGGCAGACCGGTCCGGCCTCCGCACTGGGGACGAGTTCCTCTTCCTCAACAGGCGCTCGCCACGGGACGTGATCGAGTACAGCCTGTTGGTGGACGAGCCCGAGCTGGACTTGGTGGTCCGTCGCAAAGGTGTCGCCGAGCCCTTCTCCGTCCAGGTCACCAAGCAGCCGGGTGAGCCGCTCGGGGTCGAGGTCTCCTCGGCCGTCTTCGACCGGGTGCGCACCTGTGACAACCACTGCGAGTTCTGCTTCATCCACCAACTGCCCAAGGGCATGCGGCGGAGCCTGTCGCTGAAGGACGACGACTACCGGCTCTCTTTCCTCTACGGCAACTTCACCACCCTGACCCGCTTCACGGAAATGGACCTCGAGCGGGTGCTCACCGAACGCCTCAGCCCGCTGTTCGTCTCCATCCACGCCACCGACCCGGACGTCCGCGCCGATCTGCTCCGCAACCGGCGGGGCGCCACCAGCCTCCGTTGGTTGGGCGCACTGCTCGACGGCGGGATCGAAGTGCACGGCCAGGTGGTGGTGTGCCCGGGGAAGAATGACGGCGCCATCCTCCACGACACCCTGTCCGGCGTGCTCGATCGCTACCCGACCCTGGCCACCGTGGCCTGTGTTCCGCTGGGGGTTAGCCGGTTCTCCGGTGAACAGGCCATGCGGCCCCACAGCCGACAGGAGGCGGCCGCGGTGTGCGACACCGTCAAGGAGTGGCAGGACACCTTCCTCACCGCCATCGGCCGGCGGATGGTCTTCGCTGCCGACGAGTACTACCTGATGGCCGAGCGGCCCTTCCCCTTGAAGTCCACCTACGAGGGGTTCCCCCAGCACGAGAACGGGCTGGGTATGGCCCGGGCCTTCGAAGCCGCCTTCGGGGGCGACGAGCACGCAGCCCTCGGGGTGCGCCCCGGGTTCTTCGCCGCCGTGGACGGCGCCCCGGCATCCGGCTACCGGGCCCCCCGGGCGGGTATCGGTGTGGGGGATCCCGACCGGGGTGCGCCCATCGCCATCCTGACCGGCGAGTACGGCGCCCGGGTACTGGCCCCGTTGGTGGGGTCGCTGCCACGCGACGACATTCGCCTGGTCCCCGTGGTCAACCACTTCTTCGGCGGCAACATCGGTGTCTCCGGACTCCTCACCGGTACCGACTTGGTCGATGTCCTGGCCGGGCAACCGGAGGGCCATCGGTATCTCCTGCCCGACTCCTGCCTGTCCGAAGGCCGATTCCTGGACGACCTGACCATCGCCGACCTTCCCCGCCCGGTCGAGGTGGTGGCCACGGACGGACTCTCCCTGCGTCGGGTGCTCGAGAGCACACAGCCCGATGTCACCGACAACAACGACGGTCGAACGGTGGCCACCACACGTCCTGAGCGGGTCCCCGTCACCCTGGGAGCACCCCGATGACACCACCCAAGTCCACCTCCACCACCAGGGAGCAGCCGCTGGTGGTCATCGTCGGCCGCCCCAATGTGGGCAAGTCGACCCTGGTCAACCGCATCGTGGGCCGCCGGGCCGCCGTGGTCGAGGAGCGTCCCGGCGTCACCCGTGACCGGAAGGAGCTGGACGCCGAGTGGTGCGGGCACGCCTTCACTGTGGTCGACACCGGAGGATGGCTGTCGACCGACGACCCCCTCGACGCCCAGGTGAGCGCCCAGTCCGAGCGGGCCATGCACAATGCCGACGTGATCCTCTTCGTGGTGGACGTCACCACCGGCCTCATCGACGAGGACATGGCCGTCGCCCACATGCTCAAGCGGTCCGGTCGGCCGGTGCGGGTGGTCATGAACAAGGTGGACTCCTCGCAGCGGGAGTCCGACGCTTGGGAGGCGGTGTCCCTGGGCCTCGGTGATCCGTGGCCGGTCAGCGCCCTGCACGGACGGGGTACCGGCGACCTCCTCGAGGACGTGGTGCGCCTGTTCCCCCAACCGGCCGGCGAGGAGGTACCCGACGTCGTCGAAGACGGTGCCAGTCCGGAACTGCCCGACCTGGCCGGGCAGGCCGGCGAGCAGGGGAGCGAGCACGGGATCCCGCGGGTGGCCCTGGTGGGGCGGCCCAACGTGGGCAAGTCGACCCTGTTCAACCGCTTGGTGGGCGACGAGCGGTCGGTCACCCACGACGCTCCGGGGACCACTCGCGACGCAGTGGACACGGTGGTCGAGACCCCGGAGGGCACGGTGTGCTTCATCGACACCGCGGGCATGCGCCGGAAGTCCCGCACCGAACGGGGCACCGAGTACTTTTCCGTCCTCCGGGCCCTCGATGCGCTCGACCGGGCCGACATCGCCCTCTTGATCATCGATGCCACCGCCGGCATCACCCATCAGGACCAGCGCCTGGCCGAGCGAATCGGCGCGTCCGGCTGTCCGGTGGTGGTGGTGCTCAACAAGTGGGAGCTGATCGCCACCGAGGACCGGAACGACATCCTGGTCGACGTCGGAGACCGGCTAGCCTTCCTAGGCGAGGCGCCCGTCCTGAAGGTGAGCGCGCTGTCCGGGCTGGGCGTGCACCAGATCCTCCCCGCGGTGGCGGCCGCCGAAGAGGCGTACCACTCACGGATCCC
>JADGOF010000154.1 GCA_017883105.1 Acidimicrobiales bacterium | reverse complement strand
GCTGACGCGTTCCCGGGGCTCGTCGAGGTGCAACAGCGGGGTTGGGAGGACCTTACCGAGGTGGATGCCTACGATGTCGCCGTGGCCCTCGGGGTCTTCGACTACGTCGGGGAGCCAGCGACGCTGTTGCAGCGCATGGGACGTGCCGCAACCCACGCCATCGTCTCGTTCCCCTCGCCGGGCCTCCGGCTGAACCTGCGCAAACGGCGCTACGGAGCTCGCGGCGTCACCGTCCATGGCTATCGTGCCTCCGATTTCCACGGGTTGGCCTCGGCCGCCGGAATGGAGGTGGTCGAGATGCTCCCCTTGGGGAAGTCCGGCTACGTGGTCCAGTTCCGTCGCCGTTCGGCAACCTCGCCCGCAGCCGACACTCCACCACCCACCGGGACCTGATCCGGGACCGGGCCTTGCCAGACAGCGCGGGTCGGTCGATCAGAACCTCTTACCCTTGGTCGGCCCCCCTGCGGATGAAATCGTCATCGCTCCAGGTGGTGATGGGGAACCACCCCAGCACGCGGCGCAAGGTGGCCACCTGCTCGTCGTCCAGGCGCCGCTGCCACGAGTCGGGGAGCTCGGACGCCACCCGGTTGACCACGAATCCCGATCCCGGGGTGTTGTGTGTCTCGAGGAAGGCCTCTGCCGACCCGTCCCACGGCAGAACGAAGTCGTCGTAGAGCTGCCTGAACTGGCCGACCGGGTCGGCGCACAGCTGCTCGTGGGTCCGTACCTGCCACCCGGGGTGCCGCGCCGCCGACGCCTCGATGGCGGCGACGAGTAGCCCGATGCGCCAGCTCATCCGTTCGACTGGGTCGGGTCCGGGGAGCGGCACCCCCCAGGGCTCGAGGTAGCGCCCCCGGATGTCCGGACGGGTCTCGAGTGTGGAGTTCCGGGCGTCCTTGACGTTGGTCTCCATCCAACTGGCCAGCACATTGGCCGGATGGCGGAGCAGGAGGAGCACGTCGATGGCGTACTCGTCGGCCAGCCACTCCACCGCCAGCTGGGCGTGGATCGACTTGACGATGATCCGCGGGCCCTGGGTGCCGGCGGCGACCCGGCCCGGACGGGGATCCCGGGCCACGGTGGCGGCCAGCCAGGTGACCGGATCGTGCCGACCCTGGTGGATGCGGCCGACCGCCCCGGGGCCGAGGAGATGGCGGGCCAGGCGCGACCGCCGGTCTTCCGGTGCACCCTGGAGAATCCAGTCCCACAGCCTCCGATAGTCGGCAGCCACGTCACCCGGGCGGAGGACGGGATAACGCCCGAGCGCTCGCTTGGCATGAATGGACGCCGGGTACTTGTCCTCGTTGTCGGGCTCGAGGATGGCGGCCGTCCCGTCGGCACTGGCCAGGGCCCGCAGGGTCCAGGTCGTACCCGAACGAGGCAGGCCGACGATCACGATAGGTCGTGGCGTGCTCATCGGCCGAACCTCGCCGGCATCTTGCCGGACAGCCGGCTCCCGAGCATCCCGGCCAACACCCGCGCCGGGAGCCCCGGGTCGCGGCGGCGCGTGCCGATGGCGCCGGCAGCAGCACCGGCGGAGAGTACCGCTGCAGCGGCGGATGCCACCGCAGGCGTCCGGTAGGCGCTTCCGAGGCGCTCGATCAGGGCGGACCTTCCTCCTTCGATCTGGGCCACGACGCACTCGTGGTAGAGGCGACACGAAGGGGACATCGACAACGCGTGCTTGTCGAGGAAGCCCTTGCGGCCGACCAGATCGCCGGATCCGGACCGGGTGACCCGGACCCCGCCATGCTGGTGATATGCGTACAGCACGTCGGGAACCGTGGCGATCGGCCGGACTTGCGCGCAGCGGAGCCACAGATCCCAGTCCTCGCACGACGGCAGGGAGGCATCCACGGCCAGGTCATCGGGGAACTGGGCACGGCGGATGACGCCGAAGGGAAGAGCGACGAAGTTGAACCACAGGAGCTGGTCCGCACCGTATGCCAGTGGTCCCCGAAACAGTGCAGTCCGGCCCGTTCGTTCGTGGACCACCTGATGCCACGAGGTCAGCACCCCGACGTCGGGATCGGCGGCGAAGCGGTCGAGGATGACCGTTGCGGCCCGTGGCAGCCATGCGTCGTCGTCGCAGAACCCGAGCAGATCCCCCCGGGCAACGGCAATGCCCTGATTGCGGCTGCCACCGGGCCCAAGGGACACGGGGTTGCGCACGATCCGCACCCGCGGGTCGCAAGCCAGTTGGTCGGTCATCTCGGGGGTGGCGTCGGAGGAGGCATCGTCCACGATGACCAACTCCAACTCCGCGCCGTCCTGAGCGAGCACGGAGCGGGCGGCCCGCTCCAGCCGGTCGGGCCGGTTGTGGGTGGGCATCACGATGCTCAGGAGATGGGCGGACACGCCGGGCTCTCTTCCGGGGGGGTTCCCTGTGCGGCCCGGTACGCCACATCGCCCACGACCCCCCTCACGAGCGCTCATGATAACGAACGGAGGTCGTGGGCGTTTGTCTCATGGCGGGACCCTGTGGCATCCTGACACGATGCGCCCACCCCGCGTGGCCAGGGCTGCCTTCCGGAGGCTTTCCCCGAGGACGCGGAACGCGGTGCTCCACCACTTGGGCTACTTCGCCCCGTGGGAGGACGGCTTCGACTTCTCCCCTCCAGTGCTCGGCCTCGGGGAGCGCGCCGGACCTCCCGACTTCGTGGGGATCGGTGTGCAGAAAGGGGGGACGAGCTGGTGGTACGAGTTGATCGCCGACCACCCTGATGTATCGGTCCGGGATGGGATCCACAAGGAGCGTCACTATCTTTCCCATTTCGGCACCGAACCGTTCGGAGCCGACGAAGTGCATCGCTACTGGGGGTTGTTCCCACGGCCGACCGGCACCATCACCGGTGAGTGGACCCCCGACTATCTGGCCTACCCTTGGGTGGCGCCACTACTGGCCCTGGCCGCGCCAGACGCCAAGGTTCTCGTTCTGCTCCGCGACCCGGTGGAGCGCTTCCGTTCCGGACTCTCCTACCGTCTGAGCCAGGGGGCGCCCCCTACCGGCGCTACCGTGGCCGACGCGGTCCGACAGGGGTTCTACGCCAGGTCGCTGCATCGCTACCTCGACTACTTTCCCGCCGATCAGCTGCAGGTGCTCCAGTACGAACGGTGTGCCTCCGATCCGGCCGGGCAGCTGGCGTCGACTTACCGCTTCCTCGGGCTGGCCGAGCACCGTCCCGACGACCTCGAGCGACCGGTGAACGTGTCCGGTGGGAAACTGACGATCGACCCCGAGGCCCGCCAGCGCCTGGTCGACCTCTACGCGTCGGACGTGTCTGACCTCATCTCCCTCTACCCGGGCATCGACGCCTCATTGTGGCCGAACTTCGCCGCCCATGCGGGTTGACACGGCGGTTTCGGCTGCATCCGTTGCCGACCCGCACCGATGATGCTCCGATCGATGTTGGCCGAGGGACTGCACCGCATGCCTACCCGCGTGCACGCACTGCTCCCGCCCGAGCAGCGAGCCGACCTACGGCACCGGCTCGGGCGCCACTACGCGTGGGAAGAGGGATACGACTTCTCCCCACCGTTGCTGGTTCCCGGCGAGACGGCGGGTCCGCCCGACTTCGTGGGGGTCGGCGTGCAGATGGCGGGCGCGGCCTGGTGGTACCGGATGGTCACCGATCACCCCGGGGTGTCGGCCCGAGGGGATGTCGCCATGGCTCGCCACTACCTGTCACACTTCTGCACGCGTCCCTTCGGGGACCTCGAGATTCGTCGTTACCATGGATGGTTCCCCCGCCGGGCGGCCACCATCACCGGCGAGTGGACCCCTGGCTATCTGGCCCGTCCGTGGGTGCCTCCGCTGTTGGCCAAAGCCGCGCCGGACGCCCGCATCCTGCTGATCGTGCGCGACCCTGTCGAGCGCCTGCGTCGGGGTCTCGCCCAATCGGCTGATAGTCGGGTCGCACATGTCGGCTCCCACATCGCCGATGCGGTGGATCGCGGTTTTTACGCGGCACCACTGCGGCATCTGTTGCAGTACGTCCCGTCGGGGCAGGTGCTTACGCTTCAGTACGAGCGCTGCCTTGCCGACCCGGCCGGCCAGATCGCTGCCACCTACCGCTTCCTCGGATTGGATGACTCATTCCGCCCGAACGTTCCCCACCGACCGGGCGGTAGGTTGGTCAGCTCGACGTCGACGCCCGACGCCGACACCTTGCGCCGGCTGGTCAACATCTACGCCGCGGATGTGGCAGACCTGGTCACGTTGGTCCCGGGGTTCGACGTCTCCCTGTGGCCTGCCTTCGCCGAGTAGGGATCTGGTCCCGGCAACCGGGGGCAGCGGGTAACCACCGGGCGGCGCGGCCAAGTGGCGTGGTCCAGCCGCAGTAGTGTTCTCCGGCGTCACCGAGTCTTGAAGTGGGGCGGACCTGAGTCCAAAGGGGGAGAGCACGTGATACCGAAGGAGATCATCAAGCGTCTTCGGTGCCCCGCGTGCGGCGAGTCGGTCGACGAGGCCGGCCTGCAAGGGGGTATCCAGTGTTCCGCGGGCCATCGCTACGGCATGCGGGACGGCTACCTCGATTGCTCGCCAGGGGCAGTTTCCGAGGGATCGACCGAGCGGACGTTCGCCAGCTTCGGGTTCGAGTGGAACAACTTCGACGAGGTGCGCGACGAGGACGAGGGATTCGCCGAGGTCTACTTTCGGGATCTCGACTTGGCCAGCCTCGATGGCAAGGTCGGGCTGGACGCCGGCTGCGGCAAGGGGCGTTATACGCGATTCCTCGCCCAACATCTCGGTGCCTCGGCTGCACTCGACGGCTCGACGGCCGTGGAGGCGGCGGCGCGAAACCTGGCTGACCTGCCTTCGGTGCTGGTCGTGAAGTCCGACCTGAGGGCTGCGCCGTTCGCACCCGGGAGCTTCGACTTCATCTCGAGTCTCGGAGTGCTCCATCATCTGGACGACCCCCAGGAGGGATTCAACCGCCTCCTCGACCTTCTCGCTCCGGATGGTCGGATCCTGCTCTACCTGTACAGCCGACCCCCGACCTTCGGTCTGCGGGCCCTGGCCCTGGGCTTGGCCGCGGCCTTGCGCAAAGTGACAGTGAGATTGCCGCACCGCGTGCTGAAGGTGGTGTCGGCGCCCATCGCAACCTTTCTCTACTATGGCGTTGTCGTTCCCGGGGAGTATGGAGACCGTCACGGCATGGCCGCGCTGGCCGGGCTCCCGATGGATGCCTACCGGGGGAAGCCCCTGCGCAGCCTGGTCCTCGATACGTTCGACCGCCTGAGCGCTCCCGTCGAACATCGCTACGTGTGGGAGGAGCTAGCACCATGGTTCACCGAGGCGGGAATGGTGGTCGACGCGGCCCGTGATGAGACGGGCTGGTTCATCCTGGCCCACAGACGTTGACCTCGGACGAGGAAGGGCCGGTAGGGGGAGTCGACCGGAGGATCATGGCCGTGGTCCTCACCCACAATGCTCCCGAGTCCCTCGAGCGCTGCCTCCGGTCCATCGCCGCCCAGACCACGCCGCCCGAGGCGGTACTGGTGGTCGACAACGCCAGCCGGTCGCCGGTGGCGCTCGAAGCCTCGCTGGTGCCGACCGCGTCCCTCAGGGTGGTGCGTTCGGAGGTCAACACGGGACCGGCCGGCGGCTACGCGCAGGCGCTAGGCGAATTCGTGAAGTCCGACTCGCTTCACGCCTGGGTGCTCGACGACGATATGCGTCCAGAGCCGACGTGCCTCGAACGCCTGTGGAGTGAGGCGCGCAAGGCTCCCGAGTCGGCATTCGTGTTCCCGATCTCGCGTCAAACCGACGGTTCCTACGGCGTCTGGCCGTCCTGGTGTGGGTTCCTCATGGCCCGTCCGATCGTCGAAGCGGTCGGACTGCCGATGAGCGAGCTCTTCTGGTGGGCGGAGGACACCGAGTACCTCCAGTGGCGCATACCCGAGGCGGGCTACGAGCGCCGGGTGGT
>JADGOF010000153.1 GCA_017883105.1 Acidimicrobiales bacterium | reverse complement strand
CACGTCTCCATAGCGGAGCTCGTCGTCGAATTCCAAGCAGTCCAGAATTCGAGGCCCATCCTCCAGACAGAACACATCCTCAGCCTGGAGATCGCCGTGACCGTCACAGATGGCGCCCAACTGGATGCGACGGAGGAGCAGGTCGTCTCTGCCGAGGAGGTACCGACCGACCAGCTGGCGGATCTCAGCGTCGACATCGGGGTCGAGCAAGGACCCCCTGAACCGATCCGTCTCTGAATAGTGGCTCTCCCACGAACGGTAGAGCCGTTCGGGTGTCCCCGAGCGATCGATCCGTGACGACCGGGAGGCGCCGGCATGGAACGACGCCAGCAGATGGCCGATGGCTCGTACGTGTTCGTCCAGCGCTGTTCCGGAGCGCACCATGTTGGCAAGGCGGTACTCTTCTGGAAGTCGCCGCATCACGACCATGTGGTCGATGGGCCGCCCATCGGAGAGGATATCGATCACCCCGAGGTAGACGTCGGGAGCCAGACGTCGGTTGAGCTCGACCTCACGGTGGCAGTCCGCCTCGCGAGCCTCGCGACTCGTGAAGTCGACAAAACCGAAGTGAACGGCCTTTCGAAGCTTGTAGACGCGATCACCGACGAAGACGAGCAGTGACAGATGGGTGTCGACGAAACAAGCGCTGTCCAGAGAACTCGGTGCGAGGACGTCGGACACCTCGCTGACAGTCGGCGGGTCGGGCGGTTGCGTGGTCATCCGTCGGGCCCGGTCGGTACAGGCCATCGACCCAGAGGGGTCGATCTGCGCCTGCACAGTGCATTTCCCTCCGAGCCGCACCGGGACGCGAACGCCCCACCTTCTCTTCCGGTGCCCCATGGTCCCCAGGTCGTGCCGCGACGGGAACCGATCACTTCAGTGATTCCGTCCGGCAGGGAGGCCCGACCGCGCGTTCTTCACCCGCACATTGTCGGCCATTCCCTCGGCCCGGAGCAGGGCCAAAGGTCAGTCATTGCGCGAGATCGTTGCCCCGGACGGCACGAACACCTGCGGAACTTGACGCGGTGGGGCGTCAGATATACCTGTGGGGGTATACTCGCCCCAAACGAGAGTCCCACACGGGACCGGCTGAAAGGTTCCGATGTTCAAGAGAATCGACTCATTGGTGGCCTCGGGCGCGATGGATCGGGTCGGTGAATGGTCGGTGCTCATCGACCTCCGTGAGCCCTGCGAGTGCTCCGCCGGGCACCCCGAAGGCGCCCGCTCCGTACCCCTTGGTCAGCTAGGACAGGACATCCCCCAACTGTCCACGACCACCGAGTTCATCTTCGCAAGCGGGATTCGTTCCCGCGCGGGAATACCGCAACTGCGGAGCGCCGGCGTGCGGGCACGGAACATGAAGGGCGGCTTGCGAGCCAAGGTGGCGGCCGGCGGCCCCGTAGCCTCGGGCCCGCGATGAGCCGGCGGCGAGTGGTTGTGGTCGGCGGCGTCGCTGGTGGAATGTCCACGGCAACACGGCTTCGGCGCCTCGATGAGTCGGCGTCGATCACCGTCCTCGAACGCTCGGGCTATGTGTCCTACGCCAATTGCGGGCTCCCCTATTTCGTAGGCGGAGTGATCGAGGATGAGGAAGACCTGCTGCTGCAGACTCCCGAGCGCCTGTACGAGCGTTTCCGGCTCGACGTTCGGGTGAACGAAGAGGTCGTGGCAGTCGATGGTCATGCGCACCAAGTGTCGGTTCGTTCCACCATCGACGGCTCGGAGACGACCATTCCTTACGACAAGCTTGTCCTGAGCCCCGGAGCGGTATCGATCCGTCCGCCGATCCCTGGCTTCGAGCGCGTCCGAGGCCTGCGAACTGTCGAAGATGCCGAACGACTGGCACGAGATGTGACCGGTGCCCCGACCACGGCCGTCGTCATCGGCGGAGGATTCATCGGCCTCGAAACTGCCGAGAACCTCTCGCACAGCGGTATCGCTGTCACCGTCGTCGAGGCGGCCGAACAGGTGCTCACCCCGCTCGACCCCGAGCTCTCGATCCTCGTGGCTGCGGAGCTCATTGCCCATGGTGTGTCGGTGGAGACCGGCGTCGCCGTCTCCGAGGTGTCCGCGTCCGGCGTCGTCCTCGCCGATGGCCGCACACTCCCCGCTGAGCTGGTGATCGGGTCTATCGGCGTTCGTCCCGACGTCCGTCTCGCCGAGATGGCGGGTCTCGGCCTCGGCCCAAACGGCGGTATCGCCGTTGATGAAGCCAACCGGACCAGTGATCACGACATCTACGCGGTCGGCGATGCAGTGGAGAAAAGCGACTGGGTTGGGGGTGGCACGTCGCTGATCGCGCTCGCCAATATCGCCAACCGCCAAGGTCGCAGGGTCGCCGACCACATCTGCGGGCTCCCCGTACACCGGTCTCCTTCACTCGGAACAGCCATCGTCAAGGTCTTTGGGCTCACCGCAGCCTTGACCGGGTGGAACGAGAAGCGCCTCCGTGGGGTTGGTAGGCGCTATCGCGTCGTCCGCTCCCACCCGTTGAGCCACGCCGGCTACTACCCGGGAGCTCAGCCGATGTCGATCAAACTGCTCTTCGATCCGGACGACGGCACCATTCTCGGCGCCCAGGCAGTAGGTGGCGAGGGGGTCGACAAGCGCATCGATATCCTGGCGACGGCCATGGCAGGCGGTATCCGTGCCGAATTCCTGGCCGACCTCGAACTCGCCTACGCACCGCCATTCTCGTCGGCCAAGGATCCGGTGAACATGCTCGGCTATATGGCAGAGAACATCCGGTCCGGCGAGTGCGATGTTGTCGAGCCCGATGAGATCGATGATCTCCTGGCGTCGGGATGGTCGCTGCTCGACGTGCGGAGTCCTGCCGAGTACGCCCATGGTTCCATTCCCGGCAGTGTCAACGCATCCCTCGACACGCTACGCGAGGACCTTCCCCAACTCGGGTCGGGCCCATTCGTCGTCTACTGCGAGGTTGGCCAACGTGGGCACACTGCCACCACCCTGCTGCACGAGCTCGGTATCGGAGCACGGAACTTGGACGGCGGTTATCGCACCTGGGTCGCCGCCGACGCAGCCCGATGTGGCGAGGCCAGTCGGCTCGTCGAGACCGTCTGACCCAGATGCGCACCACGCCTTGTTCGGATGCGATACGCAGGCTCGAGCGGACCTACTGCGTAGCGCACTCGTTGATGGTCAGGCCAGCTTCATGAACATCCGTTGGACGGCCTCGAGGGGATACCCATCGGCCTCGGCCTCCTCAGGATGCGCTACGCAGTAGGCGAGCCCGGCGGCCACAAGTCTGAATCCCGCCTGCTCGAGGGCCTTCGTTGCTGCGGATAGCTGGGTGACGACGTCACGACACTCCCGCCCCTGATCGAGCATTCGCTCGATACCATCTATCTGTCCAGACACTCGATGGAGACGCTTCCGGATATCTTCGATGACCTCTTCCGGCAACTGCATGGACTGTCCTCCTGCTTGGCATGACCGATCGGTGTCGGTCTGCGTCCTGCCTTCCCCTATACCCTACCCCGTATATCCAATTGACACTTCGCCGCACCTTTCGACATCAGTCGACAGAGCGCCACCGGTGCCGTGCGACCGATGTTCGATCGGGCGGCACCGACGATTGGGGTCGACGGCTAGCGTGCCGGATGTGGGCTTCTACCGTCAGCACATCCTCCCCCGGCTGGTGGATCAGGCCTGCGGCACCGCCGCCCTGGAGTGCTGGCGGGCCGAGGTCACGACCGGACTGACCGGACGGGTCGTCGAAATCGGTTTCGGCTCGGGGCTGAATACCCGCCACTACCCACCGGAGGTGGAGGTCGTGTTGGCCGTCGAGCCCGCAGCGCTGGCCCGACGGCTGGCTGCTAAACGGATCGCTACTGCCACCGTGCCGGTCGAACACATCGGGCTCGACGGACAGGACATTCCACTCGATGATGCCAGCTGCGACGCCGGGCTTTCCACATTCACCCTGTGTACCGTCCCCGACCCGGCCAAGGTGTTGTCCGAGCTTCGCCGGGTAGTGCGACCTGGTGGCCGATTCCACTTCCTCGAACATGGGATCGCCCCTGACCCAACGGTCGCCAGGTGGCAGCACCGGCTTGACCCGCTGCAGCGCCGTCTGGCCGACGGGTGCCACTTGACCAGGGACGTGCCCTCGTTGATAACCGAAGCCGGATTCGACGTCGAACGCAGCGAGCAGCGTTATGCCAAGGGCCCGAAGCCGTGGAGCTGGCTCACCCTGGGTGTGGCCGTCAACCCGGGCCCAGGGGACGATAACGCATAGTCACTCGACTGCCCGCCGCGGCGGGATTCTCCTGTGCATCCCTGCAACCTTGACGAGGCCCTGGCGTCGGCCATTGGGGACTTTCTCCCCTACTGCGGACATTCGGGACCGGGCATGCTGCCGATATGCGAAGGATCGTCATTCTGGGCGGCGGAACCGGGGGGACCCTTGCAGCAAATCGACTCCGCAGGGTTCTGGACGAGGAGGACGTCGAAATAGTCGTCATCGACCAGGACGATTGCCACGTCTACCAGCCAGGATTGCTGTTCGTGCCGTTCGGACTGACCTCCCTCGAGGAGATCATCCGGCCTCGAGGTCGTCAACTCCACCATGGGATCGGGTACTGCAGCGGCGGGGTGGACCACGTCGAGCTCGATGCCGATATGGTGTACTTGAGCGACGGGAGCAAGCTCGACTACGACGTCCTGATCGTCGCCTCCGGCGCCACACTCCTACCCGAGGAAACCGAGGGACTGCTGGGACCTTGGTGGATGGAGACGGTGTTCACCTTCTACACGCCGGACGGAGCTGTTGCCCTCAAGGAGAAGCTGGATTGGTTCGACGGTGGGCGGATCGTCGTGAATGTCGTCGACATGCCGATCAAATGCCCGGTCGCCCCTCTGGAGTTCTGCTTCTTGATGGACTGGTACCTACGCGAGCGTGGCATCCGTGACAAGGTCGAACTGATCTACGCCACACCGCTCGATGGTGCGTTCACCAAGCCCGTTGCCTCCAGTGCTCTTGGAGGCCTCCTCGAGGAGAAGGGCGTCCAACTCGTCACTGAATTCAACACCGGCGAGGTGGACGGTTCATCTGGCCGGCTGGTCTCCTACGACGATCGGGAGATTCCCTTCGACCTTGCTGTCGTGGTGCCACTCCATGGTGGTGCGCCGTTCGTCGGGAGATCACCGGGGCTCGGCGACGAGTTGAACTTCGTTCCGACCGACGCACGCACGCTTCAGTCTCGGGCCCGACCCAACGTGTTCACGATCGGCGATGCAGCCAGTCTCCCGACGTCGAAAGCCGGGTCCGTCACCCACTTCGAAGGGGAAGTGCTCGTCGAGAACGTCCAACGCTTCCTCGCCGGTTTGGAACTCGACGCCAGCTTTGACGGGCATGCCAACTGCTTCATCGAGACCGGCTTCCACAAGGCGCTGCTCATCGACTTCAACTACGACACCGAGCCTCTGCCCGGCCACTTCCCCACCCAGGTCGGTCTGCCCCTGCTGAAGGAGTCCCGCCTCAACCATCTCGGCAAGCTCATGTTCCGGTGGTTCTACTGGCACAGCCTGCTGCCCGGCCGTGACGTGCCGGGGGTTGCCTCCGCTATGCCGACTCATGGCAAGACCGAGGAGGCATCGAGTCCATGACCGTGCCCACAGGAAGGTGCTGACCATGCCCACTGCCACATACGCCGGCCACGACGTCACTGTGAACGACGAAGGGTTCTTCGAGGATCCCGAAACATGGAGCGAAGAGATGGCCCCGGAGATCGCCCGGGCCGGGGGCATCGATGCCCTCACGGAGCAGCACTGGAGGGTGATCAAGTTCATGCGGGCCGAGTATGCAGCGAAGGGCACCGGCCCCACCGTGCGGGTCCTCGGCAAGACCTCTGGTGTTTCGGTGAAGGAGCTCTACCAACTGTTCCCGAAGGGTCCCGCAAAGGTTGCCGCAAAGATCGCCGGCATTCCCAAG
>JADGOF010000152.1 GCA_017883105.1 Acidimicrobiales bacterium | reverse complement strand
CATGCTCGAGGCGGTGGGCCATCCGGTGGCCGTCAACCCCGACCGGGTGCTGGCCAAGGTGGCCCGTGAGCGCGAGTGGGAAGTGATGCAGTTCACCAAACCGGTCCGGCTGCGCGACCGGGTGAGTGTCCCCAGCCTGCGGGTGACTGCCGCCGCAGCGGGGGTGACCGCCGCCGCGTCACTCGGAGCGCTGGTCGCCTGGCGTCTGGCCCGTCGCACCCGATCCTGACCGACGGGCGACAGACCGGATCGGGTCTGCCCGAGCCGGGCCCGGGCGGGGATCTGCCCGGACATGGATATGGCGGGGCGACCGAGGTCGCCTCGCCGTTACCGGGGTCACCGTCCCCCAGGGGACGGTTCAGTGTTCTGTAGTGCGGAGCGTGCTGCTCAGGAAGAACGCAGCCGCTTGGCGGCGACGACACCCAGGGCAACAACGATGGCGAGGATCAGGAGCTTCTTCATGAACGGAGATCGTACCCGATCCTCATCGGCACCCGCTTGGGGCCCCGCCGCGAATCAGACCGTCAGCAGATCCCGGGCGCCGGTGTCCGACGAAGGATGGCGGAGCTTGGACATGGCCCGGGCTTCGATCTGGCGGATCCGTTCGCGGGTCAGGTTGAAGTGCTCCCCGACCTCTTCCAACGTGCGGGGCTCGCCGCGGTCGAGGCCGAACCGGAGCCGGAGGATCTCGCGCTCGCGTTCGTCCAGCGGTGACAGCAGGCGACCGATCTCCTCGGGGAGGAGGGATACCGCAGCCACCTCGAAGGGCGACTCGGCCGAGCGGTCCTCGACCACATCGCCGAGCTCGGCGTCGCCGTCCTCCCGCAGGGGCTCGGACAGGGAGAGGGGCTCGGCTCGGAATCGCAACGCCTCGACCAGCTTGTCCTCGGGCATTTCGACCTCGGCGCCCAGTTCGGCCAGGGTTGCCGGTCGTCCGTACTTCAACTCGAGGCGGGCCTGTGCCTTCTGCACCCGCGCCAGGGTGTCGCCGGCGTGGACGGGCAGCCGGATGGTCCGGCCGGTGTTGGCGATCCCCCGGGTGATGGCCTGGCGGATCCACCAGGTGGCATAGGTGGAGAATTTGAAGCCCTTGCGCCAGTCGAACTTCTCGACGGCGTGCATCAGGCCGAGGTTGCCCTCCTGAATGAGGTCGAGCAGCGGAAGACCCGAGGCCTGGTACTTCTTGGCGATGGAGACGACCAACCGGAGATTGGACTGCACGAAGGTCTGCTGTGCCGCCTCACCCTGGAGAGTGGTCCGGCGCAGCTCACGCTTCTTCGCCGGGGTCAGTCCCTTGGGCGTGGACGCCATCTTCGCGTCCGCCTCACGACCGGCTTCAATGGCCTGAGCCAGACGAACCTCGTCGTCCTTGGTCAACAACGGGTACTGTCCGATATCGGTCAGATACAACCGGACTAGATCTTCGTCGTCTCGTTCGAGGCGCTCCTTTGCCAACTTCACCGGGTCCTTCGTTTTCCCCAACGGTGTGGGGGATGGCCGACCGGAGATCAACGCCACCTACGAACAGGTACTGGCTGATTCCGGCCTGGCGTTTTCGGGCGCAACGATTGCTGCCCTCGAATCTTACCGGACGCGTCAAGCCCTTCAGACGACATCGGCCGATCGCCGACCAGGCACGGCTCAATCGACGGGCACTCCGTCGGGGAACACCACCAGGCCCGAACTGGCCCCCGCCCCCACCACGGCACCCTCGAGGCGCTGCTGGTACTGGTAGACGGCGGCGACGTCATGGGGCCGGGTGACCAGGCGCTGCACCAGGCGCTCTCCGGAGTGCCAGTCCTCGATCTCGTCGTTGAGCACCAGCTGGAGGGCCCGGATCACCGGGGCGTCGGTGACCGGCGAGGTGGCCAGCAGATGGCGCCGGTAGCTGGTCACCAGGCGTGGGAGCAGTACCCGGTAGAGGCCGGCCAACCTCGGGAGGGCGCCGGGCCGGTCGGATGGCTCCTCATCGGCGGGAGGCCAGGTCGAGCCGGGCACCGCCGAGGGAGGGGAGACACCCAACAACGCGGCGAACAACGCCGCCGTGGTGGCCGAGGGTACCGACAGGCGATCGGGCTCGGCCCCGGTCAGCACCGGTAGCCGGTCGGCCCACAGCTCGGCATGCCAGGCGTGCCGCATGCTCTGGGCGTCGAGGTGCACCTGCACCGAGGCCAGCGGCATGTCCCGCACCCAACCACCCACGATCTCGTAGAGGGCCTGCTCGATCCACCGGTACTCACCGACGATTGCGGCATTGGCGCCCAGCGCCAGGGGGAGCCCTCGGTCTCCGAGTTCCTCCGACGACGACTCCGGCGCGCTCGGGGTCGCCTCCACCTCCACGGGGAGCTCAGACAACCGCCCGCGCCTCTCCGTTCGGCGCCGGGGAGGACGCGGGGGTGGCCGGCACGGGGACCCGATAGTGATTGGTGATGGGCATCCGCCGATCTTTGCCGAACGCCTTGGCCGATATCCGGACCCCGGGGGGCATCTGTCGGCGCTTGTACTCGGCCCGGTCCACCAACCCGATGACCCGGGCCACCGCCTCGCGGTCATATCCGGCGGCGATCAGGTCCTCTGCCGACCGGTCCCCTTCCACGTAGCCCGCCACCACCGGGTCGAGGACGTCGTAGGGCGGCAGGGACTCGTCGTCCCGCTGGTCCGGTCTCAGCTCGGCCGACGGCGCCTTGGTCAGGACGGTGTCGGGAATCACCTCGGACCCGGCCCGCTCGTTGCGGTAGCGGCAGAGGGCGTAGACCAGCGTCTTGGGCACGTCCTTGATCACGGCGAATCCCCCGGCGGAATCGCCGTACAAGGTCGAGTAGCCAGTGGCCATCTCGCTCTTGTTGCCGGTGGTCAGAACGATCCAGCCGTTGGCGTTGGACAGGGCCATCAGCAGGACTCCCCGGATGCGCGACTGGAGGTTCTCATCGGTCAGCCCGGTCGGCTCTGCGCCGAGCAGCGGGGCCAACGTGACCGAGAAGGCCCGGTGGGCGTCTTCGATGGAGACCATGGCGAGGTCGACTCCGAGGTTGGCCGCCAGGGCCGCCGCATCGGTGACCGAACCGCCGCTCGAGTACCGCGAAGGCATGGCCACTCCGTGCACGTGCTCCGGGCCGAGTGCGTCCACGGCGATGGCCGCCACCAGCGACGAATCGATCCCGCCGGAGAGCCCGATCACCGCGTCGGAGAAGTCGTTCTTCCTCAGGTAGTCCCGGGTGCCAAGGACCAGCGCCTCGTAGACCTCCTCGTCCTCACCGAGCTCGGTGGCCGACCGGTTGACGATAGGGGCGGTGCCCGCCTGTCGTGGCCCACCGCTCACCACGACGAGGCCGGAACCATCGGCCCGGGCGCCACCGTCTCCGGCACCGGCGTCATCGACCTCCAGATCGACCAGCATCACCTCTTCGGCGAACTGGTGGGCCGCGGCCACCACGGTGCCCCCGGCGTCGATCACCAGCGAGGCGCCGTCGAACACCAACTCGTCCTGTCCTCCCACCTGGTTCACGTAGACGATCGGGCAGCCGGTCTCCGCCACCCGTTGGCCCAACACGGCCAGCCGCTGCGCCCGGCGTCCACGCGAGTAGGGGGAGGCATTGAGGTTGACCAGCAGGCGGGCCCCGGCCCCGGACTGGTCGGCCATGGGCCCGCCGGCAAACCACATGTCCTCGCAGATGGTCACCCCGACGGGGACCCCGGCCACCAGGTAGCGGACCGTCGGACCCTCCCCCGGGGCGAACCACCGCTGCTCATCGAACACCCCGTAGTTCGGGAGCAGGCGCTTGTGGTAGGTCCCGAGAACCTCGCCCCCGACGCACAGGGCGGCGGCGTTCACCAGTCGCCCGGTCGCGTCGGTGTCCACGTAGCCGACCACCGCGGCGCACGTCCCGGTGGCCGCGGCGATGGCGGCGAAGACGGCCTGGTTGTCGACGATGAAGGCCGGCCGGTCGAGGAGGTCCTCGGGTGGGTAGCCGGTCACCGTCAATTCGGGGAAGACGGCCAGATCGGCCCCGCCCCGCTCCGCCTCGCCCAGGGAGTCGAGGATGCGACGCGCGTTGCCGTCGAGGTCGCCGACCACCGTGTTGATCTGACACGCGGCGACGCGTACTCGGGCCATGGTGCAAGCCTACCGGTGGTCCTGCCTGGCCCTTTCTGCCCACCACCCGGTCGACCGGCCCTCTGGAACAACGGCCGCGGCCGCTGTTCATCCTCCGTTCACAATCGGGTAACGGAGGTGAAATGGCCCACTGCGATAGTGGGATGTCCCTCGAGTCTCACCTTCCGCGGGTAGGACCAGACGTCGGCCGCTTGGGATTCGCTGCATTGCGAGCGTAGGGTCGTCGGGGCAACCGGCAGTTGAGAAGTGGAAATCCAAGCAATTGAAATTGAGGAGTGCGCGTGCCCTACCAAGCTGAGTACATCTGGATCGACGGAACCGAGCCTTCGCCGCTCCTCCGCAGCAAGACCAAGATCGTGGCCGACGGCGAGGAGCCGGGCATCTGGGGATTCGACGGATCGAGCACCAACCAGGCCCTGGGCCACGACTCCGACTGCGTGCTCCGCCCGGTGTTCACCTGCCCCGACCCCCTGCGGGGACCGGCCGACAAGCTGGTCATGTGCGAGGTCGAGCTCACCGACTTCAGCCCCCATCCCTCCAACACCCGGGCCAAACTGCGCGAGGTCGTCGAGAAGTACGCCGATCAGGAGCCGATGTTCGGCATCGAGCAGGAGTACACCTTCTTCAAGGACGGTCGCCCGCTGGGTTGGCCGACGGCCGGCTATCCCGCCCCCCAAGGCCCGTACTACTGCGGCGTGGGCGGCGACAAGATGCCCGGTCGGGAGATCGTCGAGCTGCACACCGCCGCCTGCATCGATGCCGGCATCGGCATCGAGGGCACCAACGCCGAAGTGATGATGGGGCAGTGGGAGTTTCAGGTGGGCGTGCTGTCGCCCTTGGATGTGTCCGACCACCTGTGGGTGGCCCGCTGGCTGCTCTTCCGCATCGCCGAGGACTTCGATGTCTACGCGACCCTCGAGCCCAAGCCGATCCTGGGTGACTGGAACGGCGCCGGTGCACATACCAACTTCTCCACCAAGGCCATGCGGGAGGACGGTGGCTGGGATGCCATCATCGCCGGATGTGAGGCCATCGGGAAGAAGATCGACGAGCACATCGCCGTGTACGGCGTGGGTATCGAAAGCCGCCTCACCGGGGCCCACGAGACGGCCCACTTCACCAAGTTCAGCTACGGCACGTCGGACCGCGGCGCCTCCATCCGCATTCCATGGGCCGTGGCCAAGGCCAAGAAGGGCTGGTTGGAGGACCGTCGCCCCAACGCCAACATGGACCCCTACGAGGTGACGGCCGTCATGGTCGACACCGTCTGCGGCGACGCCGCAGGGAGCTGAGCGGCGGCATTCGGCGGCTCTGTTCGCTTCCGGTGAACGGAACCGTCGACCGAACCCCGCCGGGCCTGCGACAATGGCCGCATCACACCACACGACCCCCGACCAGATACCCCGACGCACCCGGAGGTGCCCGACCCCATGAGGAGTCAAGAGGAGTACGTCTTACGGACGGTTGAAGAACGTGGCATCCGCTTCATCCAGCTCTGGTTCACCGACGTCCTGGGCACTCCCAAGACCTTCAGCATCACGCCGGCCGAGCTGGAGAACGCCCTCGACGAGGGCATGACGTTCGACGGGTCCGCCATCGACGGCTTCAGCCGGGTGCAGGAGAGCGACGTGCTGGCCCGGCCCGATGCCAACACCTTCCAGCTGCTCCCGTGGCACGGCCACGGGCAGTACGGGCCCCACGGCGAAGTCCCCGAGGCCTCGGTGGCTCGTGTGTTCTGCGACATCGTCAACCTCGACGGCTCGCCGTTTCAGGGAGATCCCCGCCACGTGCTGCGCCGGACCCTCGACCGGGCCCACGACCGCGGCTTCACCTTCTATGCGGCCCCGGAGATCGAGTACTTCTACTTC
>JADGOF010000151.1 GCA_017883105.1 Acidimicrobiales bacterium | reverse complement strand
GGTCCGGAACTTCGGGTCGAGAACGGTCAGGACGAAGAACGGTCCGAACACCTCATTCTCGAAGGGCGGGTCATATCCGGCAAGCTGGGCAGCGGTGACCACGGCCTGGTACCAGGTAGGTGTCGCCCGACTCGACATCCAGATCACGTCTCTCATGTCCGGTGTGAACACCGCCTGCTCGTCCCACCCGGGGCTTCCATCGGTGACGTGGGTGACAAGCGGGTGGGACGGTGAAGCCCCGTCGCCGTGGAGGCGCAAGAAGTACAGCTCCGAATTCAACCAACCGGTACGCAGGTGGCCGTCGGAGCTGAACGACGTGTACAGCACGCCGCTTCCGTCCGGTGACCACACCTGGGTCTCGTACGCATTGTCCCCACCTGGAGCGACCGTGGTGACGGTGCTCAAGTGCGGGATCCCGTTCCTGCCCACGATGAATGCCGACAAGAGGATCGTCCACTGCGTTCCGCCCTGGGCACGCGCGTCAAAGCGGGCGTGTGTCCAGATGAGGTGGCGGCCGTCCGGCGACCAGCTGGGATGGTAATTGTCGTACGGAGCGCCGCCGGAATTGAACGAAGAACTGGGATCGGTCAACCGTGTCAGGTGGCTTCCGTCGGGACACATCGCGTAGAGATCGCTCCCGATCCCACCGAGGCAGGGGGCGCCGAACGTGGCCTTCTGGCCGCGATACGAGCAAAAGAGGATCCAATCGCCCTCGGGTCGTTCCTGGGGGAACCCGTTGGGCCCTGCCTGGCCACACGTCAGGCAGGACATGTTGGTGCCATCGAGTCGTGAAACGTAGATCTGGGACGTTCCCGCCCGGTCCTTCTCATTGGAAAGGACCCGACCGTCCGCGGTCCACGACGGGTCCTGCCCGAACGTGTAGTGATTGACGGTGGCGGCGAAACGGTTGCTGAAGAACGGATTGGTGCCGGTGGGACGGGTAGATGGCGGCGAAGCCGAGCATCCGGCGATCGTCACCGAAAGCGCGATCACCGCCCACGCGCCGGCTTTGGCGGCCCGCTTCGGCATCTCCGGGCATCGAGGTCCCACTTCGGTCACCAGCGCACCGCCTACTCCGACCTCCTTCGGCGCGGGTGACAGAGGGTGGGGAACCACCTCCGGCGTCTCCATCAGGACAGAGAAGATGGGGCGTCGGTCCGGAGATGACGCCCCGGCGCGACCGGTACGGCGAGAACCGCTGCGGGACCGGGTGCGGGGACCGGCCGACCACCCCGTCCAATACCTAACCGGGAATCAACTCGATCCGGTTGCCGAACGGGTCGTCGACATACCACTGCGACTTCCCCGGGACGTCCTCGGCGCGGCGCGTCGTGTGGCCCGAACGGTCCAACAGCTCGCAGAGTGAGTCGAGCTGCAAAACCACCAGGGCGGGATGGGCCTTGCGGGCCGGCCGGAAGTCGTCTTCCACCCCGAGGTGGAGCTTGACCGCGCTCCGCTCGAACCAACAGCCGCCGCGGGCGGCCAACTCGGGCGGTTTGGGTACCCGGGCCAATCCGAGCATGCCTGCATAGAAGCCCTCGGCCATCGCCTCCGCTTTCGGGCCTGCCGGCATGGCCAACTGCACATGATCGATGGACTCGACCTGATGACACCGCTCGACCATGCCCAGCGTCCCCCTTTCACCGGTGTGGCTTACCCGTCCAGATTCCTGCGCACATCCCTCCGCAACGGGTGGTCCGCGGGCACCTCCACCAGGTGAATTCTAAGCCCATCGGGGTCGTCGATCCAGGCCTCGACCAGCCCCCACGGTTCCTGCACCGCAGCCCGGACGATGGTCACGCTCTTGGACCCGAGGTCGGTAAGCGTCGCCGCGATGTCGCGCACCTGCAGCCACAGCGCCAGGTCAGCGCCTCCGCTTCCGGGGGCGCCATCGCCCTCTGCCGGAGCCGGCATGCGTACCCGGGCCGAGCCGACCACTTCGACCAACCCTCCACCGGCGAAGAACACGACTCCCCGGCTGTCTCCTTCACCGAACTCGCGGGCCACCGGCAGGCCCAGCGCCTCACCGTAGAAGGCGAGGGATCGTCCTAGATCACGTGGGTGGATGATGGTCCTGCTGCTGAGTACCTCCATACTGTCCACCTCCATCGCCGGAACCACGTACACGTACTGCGTACCACCTCACGGTGGCACGCAGTACGTGTACGTGCCACTCGGGGCCCACTCGATGGGTGACGCCCGTGGTCAGTAGGTCGTGGACGAGCTGTGGGCCAGGGTGCCGGCGCGGGCTGCAGCCAGCATCTGCTGGCCGGCCACCAGCACGGAGAAGTCCCCTCGGACACGGACCCGTCCGGTGGTCAACGCGTCGGACGGGGCCAACTCGCCCTTGGCCATCGCCGCGGCATCCTCATAGGTGAGGGCAATGGTCACCGTGGGCTCGGGCACCTCGGGGTTCCCACTCCCCCTGCCGTCGAGCACCGCAAGCGACAGGTGAAGCGATCCGTTCTCGACCTCCAGGGTGAGCCGCACGTCGCCGCCCGGGGCACCGCGCACCTCCTGAGCCACGGTGAAGCAGCCGGCCTGGGCCGCCAATCCGGCGTCGGGACCCGGCACGGTCACCACCACCCCGTCGAGGGCGGCGTTCAACTCCTCCACCCAGGACGATGTCAGGAAGCGGGGCACGACAGGCTTCCCGGGGGGGTGATCACCGAGGGGCGTCGTCAGCCGAAACCGGCTGGGGGATGCCCTCGACCGCCAACGGGGGCTGCACCGCTGGCGGTCCGGCCGCCGGGGAGGAAGCCGCGGCCTCCGCCGGTGTCAGCTTCCGGCGCTTCCGGATCTTCCGACCCAACCAGGCCACCGGGTCGTACGACGCGTCGACCACACGCTCCTTCAGCGGGATGATCGCGTTGTCGGTGATCTTGATGTGCTCGGGGCACACTTCGGTGCAGCACTTGGTGATGTTGCACTTGCCCAGGCCTTGTTCCTGCTGGAGGAGCTCCCGGCGGTCATTGGTGTCGAGCGGGTGCATCTCCAACTCGGCGGATCGGGCGAAGAACCGGGGACCGGCGTACGCGGTCTTGTTCTCCTCGTGATCCCTAATGACGTGGCAGACGTCCTGGCACAGGAAACACTCGATGCACTTGCGGAACTCTTGGCTCCGTTCGACGTCGATCTGCTGCATCCGGTAGCCGCCCGCCTCCCGCTCGTCGGCTGTCTTGTCGCGGGGGCTGAAGGGCGGGATCCGCTTTGCCACCTCGTAGTTGTAGGAGACGTCGGTGACCAGGTCGCGCAGAATGGGGAACGACCGCATGGGGGCGACGGTCACCGTCTCGCCGGGAGGCAGGGTATCCATCCGTGTCATACACATGAGCGACGGACGGCCGTTGATCTCAGCGGAGCACGAGCCGCACTTGCCGGCCTTGCAGTTCCAACGGCAGGCCAGGTCCGGGGCCTCAGTGGCCTGGACGCGGTGGATGACGTCGAGGACCACCTCGCCTTCCACGGACGGCATCACGTAGTCGGCGAATTCGCCCCCGGACGGGTCGCCACGCCACAGGCGCATGGTGACTTCGCCGCCGGCATTGTCGTGAACGGTTTCGTCGGCCATCAAGGCGCCTCCTCGAACAGTGCTTTGAGATCATCGGGCATCACCGGAACGGGCTCCGGGGTGGCGGAGATGGACCGTATCGACGGCGTGCCGACGACACCATCGGAGCCGGCGTCTGTGGCCACCCTCTGTACGAAGTTGACCAGCCCCAACTCGGCGACCGGCTTCGGGAAGTCGTCGCGGGTATGCCCGCCACGACTCTCCTTGCGGTTGATCGCCCCCAGGGTCGTGCACCGGGAGACGGTCAACATCGAAGGGAGATCGGTGGTGAGGTTCCATCCCGGGTTGTACTGCTGCCCACCGCTCAACGACACCCGGGTGGCCCGCTCCTCTAGCTCGTCGAGCTTGCCGATGGCCTCGTCGAGCTCGGATCCGGTGCGGATGATGCCGACCAGGCTCTGCATGGTCGCCTGTAGATCGTGCTGGATGTCGTAGGGGTTCTCGCCGTTCTCGCGCAGGAACGGGGCGATGGCCGCGTCCACCGCTGCGGCGATCTGACCCTCGTCCACGCTGACCTTGCCCGTCCGGGACGAGGCGAACTCGGCGGCACCGACGCCGGCCCGACGCCCGAACACCAACAGGTCCGAAAGGGAATTGCCTCCCAGCCGGTTGGCCCCGTGCATCCCGCCGGCCACCTCACCGGCGGCGAAGAGACCGGCAACGGTGGTAGCGGTCGTGTCGGCCTCCACCCGGATGCCGCCCATGGCGTAGTGGCAGGTGGGTCCGATCTCCATGGGCTCGGCGGTGATGTCCACGCCGGCTAACTCCTTGAACTGGTGGTACATGGAAGGCAGACGACGCCGGATGTCCTCGGCGCTTCGGCGCGAGGCGATGTCGAGGAACACGCCGCCGTGGGGGCTGCCGCGCCCGGCCTTGACCTCACTGTTGATGGAGCGGGCCACCTCGTCGCGGGGGAGCAGCTCGGGGGGTCGCTGGCCGGCGGAGTGGTCGTCGTACCACCGGTCGCCCTCCTCCTCGGTCTGAGCGGTCTCGGCCGCGAACATCGGGGGGATGTAGTCGAACATGAACCGCTTGCCCTCCGAGTTGCGGAGGACCCCTCCGTCGCCCCGGACGGCCTCGGTTACCAGCAGGCCACGCACCGATAGCGGCCAGACCATCCCGGTGGGGTGGAACTGGACGCACTCCATGTCGATCAGGTCCGCTCCGGCCCACAGGGCCATGGCCACGCCGTCGCCGGTCGATTCCCAAGAGTTGGTGGTGTACGTCCAGCTTCTTCCGATGCCGCCGGTGGCGAGCACCACCGCCTTGGCGGTGAAGGTCACGAACTCTCCGGTCGGCCGCCAGTAGCCGACCACGCCCGAGACCACCCCGTCGGCATCGCGCAGCAGGCGGAGGACCTTGACCTCCATGAAGACCTCGATGCCGTCGGCCACCGCTTTCTGCTGCAGGGTGCGGATCAGCTCGAGACCGGTGCGATCGCCGATGTGGGCCAACCGGGCGTACCGGTGGCCCCCGAAGTCGCGCTGGAGGATAAGGCCGTCCTCGGTGCGGTCGAACAGGGCCCCCCAGTCCTCGAGCTCGCGTACCCGGTCGGGGGACTCCTGGGCGTGGAGCTGGGCCATGCGCCAGTTGTTGAGCATCTTGCCGCCCCGCATGGTGTCGCGGAAGTGGACCTTCCAGTTGTCCTCAGGGTGGACATTCCCGAGGGCGGCGGCGGCGCCCCCCTCGGCCATCACGGTATGGGCCTTGCCCAGTAGGGACTTGCACACCAGCGCGGTGCGCAATCCCATGGAGCGTGCCTCGATGGCCGCCCGCAGGCCGGCTCCGCCGGCGCCGATGATGACGACGTCGAAGTCGTGGGTCTCGTACTCAGTCATTAGGTCGCTGTCCCTCTAGAAGTGGAAGCCAAAGTCGTGGATGGTCCCGCTGGCCACCAACCGCACGTAGAGGTCGGTGAAGGCAACGAAGCAGAGGCTCATCCAGGCGAACGCCATGTGCTTTCCGTTGAGCGGGGACAGGGTCTTCCAGATCTTGTGCCGGATCGGGGCCTTGGAGAACTGCTTGACCCCACCGCCGCACAGGTGCCGACAGGCGTGGCAGCTGAGCGAGTAGAGCCACAGCAGGGTGGCGTTGATCAGCAGCACCACGGTGCCCACGCTGATGCCGATACCGTTGCCCGGCTGCCGGAAGGCCACGATGGCGTCCAGAGTGAGGATGACGTTTAACACCAGACCGAAATAGAAGAAGTAGCGATGGACGTTCTGCAGCAAGAGTGGGAAGCGCGTCTCTCCGCTGTAGGAACCATGTCCGTCGGAGATCGCACAGGCCGGAGGGGCCAGCCAGAACGACCGGTAGTAGGCCTTGCGGTAGTAGTAGCAGGTCATGCGGAACCCGAGCGGGAAGATGAGGATCAACAAGGCGGGGGAGATGGTCCACCAGGTGATCACCGTGCCCGGATGGCTGCCGGG
>JADGOF010000150.1 GCA_017883105.1 Acidimicrobiales bacterium | reverse complement strand
AGGGCCAGTCGGGAGCTGACCAACCCCACCAGCTGTTCCCGCTGGCTGGGATGGAGCCACTGCACGGATCCGCTCAGCACCATGCCGGACAGGGCCTCGAGCTGGACCACCTCGAGGTGCCCGAGCGCCGACTCGGCTCGCACGTCCAATCCGCGGTCGATGGCCGGTTCGATGGCCGCTTCCGCCGGATCCACACCGTAGGCGTCCAGACCGCCGCCGATCAGCTCGGCGAGCAGGGTTCCACTGCCGCACTCGGCGTGGAGGACCCGGCCGGTGATCCCCGAGAGAGCGTCGGCCGCTTCACCCGACCACCAACTCCGGCCCGGGTCGGCTGCGGGTATCGCGCTCGGGGGCAGCTCGGGAGTGCGCTGGGCCTCGACGGCGGCCTCTAGGTCCTCTACGTGGTCCACCATCACATGGAACATGCGGGAGACGGACCACGCAAACTTCACGATCTGGTGGACGATGAACCCGACGTACCAGCCCATCGCCTTGCGGATGACACGCTTGACGTAGGTCCCGACCATCTTCTGCGAGGCAACGGGAACGGCCACATCCACGTAGGCGGATCCGTCCACCAGGGCCAGCGCCTCCCGCAACCGGGCCCTGCCCTGCAGACCCACCGGCGAGAACTCCAGAAACAGTTCGTCGAGCTCCCGCTCGAGGCCGGCCGGCAGGTCACCCGACGCCCGTCGTCGCCTGACCTCGGCGTCGATCTCGGCCATCACCCCTTGCAGGTAGCGGACCCGTTCGGCACCGTCGCCACCGGCCGTATCGGGAATGGAGTGCGGCTCGACAGGAGCCACCGAAGGCGTGGAGGACGTGGCGGGTGGCACACGGTGACTATAGCCACGGGCTCGGCATCCCACGGTGCCATCGGCCCCCACGGCGTGGGCAACAGATGGTTGCCTGGGCGACGTCACGGGTGACGGGTTGGCGCCGGAGAGGTACTGAAGGGGCTCGGACCTCTCGGTAGGCTTGGCCGTTCGCGGGTGTGGCGGAATTGGCAGACGCGCCGGGTTTAGGTCCCGGTCCCTTCGGGGGTGGAGGTTCGAGTCCTCTCGCCCGCACTGTGTGATGTCGCGAGACATCGGAGACATGGCCCGCCCGATCGGTGCTCACGGCGTCACGAACACCGGCTGTCGGCGCGCCATCTCCTCGATGCCCGCATCCCAACGGGACCATGCTGTCAACCAGCAAGCACAGGACTGGGCCGAGCTACACGAGGAGCTGATCGAGAGCAGGAATTCCTAGCTGCCCCAGACGTGGATCACGGACAGCGGGATGCGCTCGGGCTCTGCGGGCAACTGGTCGCCGAAGATCTCGCTGAGCAGACCGTGGACTACCGGGTGAAGTCGTTCCTCGGCGAACCTGTCGCACTCCTCCTCTGACTCCCACACGTCGATGTACCGGAGCCCGCCTTCTGGCCGCTCGACGGCGATGTGGGTGATGAGCCCCTTTGGCGGCTCGTCGCCGAGGCCGGCCACGATGCGCTGGTAGAAGGTGGAGTCGATCGGTACGTCCTGGGTGAATGCATAGGTCATTGCAGATGCCTCCGAGACTTGATCCGAAGTGGATTCGGATCAATAATCAACTACATGAGCAAGGAAGTCAAGAGACGCTCCTATGACACCTCTTTCCGCAAGACACGTTCTACCGACACGAGACAGCGGATCGTCGAGGCGGCATGGGAGCTCGTGCTGGAGCGCGGCTACCGGGCAACGACAATTGCCGAGGTCGCTCTGCAAGCCGGCGTCAACGTCGATACGGTCTACGAGCTGGTGGGGCGGAAGCCGGTCCTACTTCGCGAAATAGTCGAGCAAGCCATCTCGGGCGCCGACCACGCCGTCGTCGCCGAGGAGCGCGACTACGTCATGGCGATCCGGGCGGAGCCCGACCCGGCGATGAAGCTGGCGATCTACGCGCACGCCATGCGGGAGACGCTGGAGTGCATCGCACCGCTCTTCTTGGCACTGCGAGATGCTGCATCGACCGAGCCCGATGCGCGGGAGGTTTGGCAGGAGATAAGCGACCGTCGAGCCGCCAACATGCGCAAGCTCGTTCGCGACCTGCGTGATGCCGGAGGCCTTCGAAAGGGTCTGTCGATGGACGACGCCGCCGACGTTCTGTGGGTCACGAACAGTTCCGAGCTGTACGTGATGCTCACCGACGAGCGTGGCTGGTCACCGGGCCGGTACGAGCGCTGGCTGGCTGATGCCTGGTGTCGCCTGTTGCTCGACTGAGGCTGCCCAAAGCCGGCAGCGTGACGGTTCGTGATCGTGGCAGGCACGTCTGGGATGGTCACCGTGGACCCGAACGGACATGAGCAACGTAGCGGCCTGTGAGCACTCCCATCGTGGTGACCGGCTCGTCGGGAATGTCGACGAATGCATCGCAGCACGGCAGTAGGGGGACCTGCCGTGGATCTGAGCAACACAACATCGGCCGGCACACGAGATCCCACTACGGTCAATCGACGTCAGAGCGCGAAGCGACATTGCCATGCGGTGCGGACTCCCGCCAGTGCTGCGCCCCTTCGACGAATGCGAACCCAGCAACGACCATCGCCGCACTTGCGTCCGTCCACCACCAGCCCAGGGATATGTTGAGAACCAGTGCGACCAGGATCCCCGTGCTGAGGCACCCGTCCAGAAAGGTCATCGAAGCTTCGGCTCCGAGCGTTTCGCTCTCCATTTCGCGCGCGGTGATCTGCTTGAGCAAGGCCAGGGTGAACATCGCCACCGCCGTGATGGCCAGGTACGCGATCCCGAGTGGTGAGCTCTCGGGTCGGCTGGCCAGAACGAGTCCTCGGACACTTGCCCCCAAGAGCAGGCATCCGAGAAGCCAGAAAGCGACGGCGATGAGCCGAAGGGATCGATGCACGCGGCGGTCCCCGGGGTCGCGTCGTCTGTCCGCGAGGTTTCCGATCACAACCGATGACGCGAAGATCTCAACGACAGAATCGAGTCCGAAGGCGATCAACGCCAACGACCGCGCCTGGATGCCCAGCGAGATGGTGACGACGACCTCCATCAGGTTCCATCCGTTGGTCGCCCACTCCAGCCGGAGGCCCCGCCGTCGGAGCTGATTGGGAGAACGGGGATTGGCCACCTTCCTATTAGAGACTTTCGCCGAATACACCGCCAACCCCGTACCCACGAATCCCCAGCCCGAACCTGGCGGCGGCATGGCAGACATCCCGCGCGGAATTACACGAAGGTCTTTAGGTCACACTGCTGACCGGCCCTGTTCTCGAAGCGCCTCATGGAGCACTCACCGCGGACCGGGGGAAGAGGCCCCTGCCCCCCTGCCGGCGCGAGTGTTGATCTATCGGCCTTGGCCTGCGACCAGCCGATGCTGGCGACGCCAGACGAGCCCCAGAGCCGTCCACGTTGCGTCAACGGCACAGACCTTGTTGTCGACCAGCGCCCGATGAAGTGCGACGTTCCTGACAGCGTCGTCGGTGACGTCGGTCACCATGCCGGAGGTCTTCTTGGGCCATGCGATCCACAGGGCTCCCGATGAAAAAACCATCGGGCCGAGCAAGTCCATTCGTTGCTCGAGCTTCGCGACCCGCGTGAAGAACGCCAAGACGACGTCGGCTTGTCCCCGTGCCTGGCGCTTCACGATGACACTCGATGGAAGTTCCAGCTGAAGTCCTTCGGGAACATTGAGGAGTGCCAGCGTCGCGCCTTCCCGGATGCCGAGCTTCGCCGCAAGCGGTGTTCCGGAGGCGCCCGTCATGGAGAGTCAGTTTCTCATCATTGACGTGAGAGGTGAGGATCTCGGTGGTGCCACCAATAGCGTCGGTTCCGGGTCGAGCAGTCCGCGGTCCGGATCAAGGGGGTGCTTGTTGTCGCCTACGTTGCCCTTCGGCGCCTGGGGTGATCCACCCATCGGCACCTGCGTGGCCAACCTGGTCGCCTGCCTCGCGGCAATTCCGGTGACCGCCGACGTCAGTGGCAACCGGCGGCCGATGGGTGTTAGCTGAGGGTGATGCCCTTGCACGGAGAGTACGAGCCCAGCACGACCGAGTGGGTGCGCGACCAGGTCGAGCACCATGAATCATCGGGTGGCACCGAGGGGACCACGCTGCGCGACATGCCGGTGGTCATTCTCACCTCCATCGGTGCATCATCGGAAAAGATCCGCAAGACGCCGCTCATGCGGGTAGAGCACGGCGGCACCTACGCAGTGGTCGCCTCCCAGGGCGGCGCCCCCCGGCACCCCCGTTGGTACTTCAATCTGGTCACCGACCCCCATGTGGAGCTGCAGGACGGCCCGGTCCGGACCGACAGGCTCGCCCGCGAAGTCACCGGCGACGAGAAAGCGGTGTGGTGGGAGCGCGCTGTGGCCGCGTATCCCGACTACGCGGAGTACCAGCAGAGGACCGACCGCCGTATTCCGGTGTTCGTCCTCGAGGCAGAAGACCGCTGACCGGGGTCGCCCACGATCGGCCCGGTCAGCCCCCACCAGCTACGTCACCGTCTGGCCGGTGACGTAGCTGGACGCCGGCGATACCAGAAATCGCACCACGTCGGCGATGTCCTCGAGGCGACAGACCCGGCCCGAGGGTGAGCCGGCGTCCAACGACCCGATGTCGTCGACACCCATGGCCCCTTTGACAAGGCGGCGGCCCATCTCGGTGGCCACCAGACCGGGAGCCACCACATTGACGTGGATCCCGGCGTCGCGCTCTTCCTTGGCCAGGGTCATGGCCAGTGCCGCCAGTGCCACCTTGGCCATGTTGTAGGGAACCGAACGGGGCGCCAGCAGACGGGCCGCCACCGAGGAGATGAACACCACGTCTCCACGGGGCCGATCGCGCATCGAAGGTACGAAGGCCTTGCAGAGGAGGAACGCGCTGTACGCGTGGGTCCGCATGAGGCGGTCCACCTCGGCCAGGTCGGTGTCCACCACCGTGTGACCGCGGCTGGCGATACCGGCATTGGCAACCAGGATGTCCACGGCGCCGAAGTCGGCCAGGACCGCGTCGGCCAGACCCTCGGCGTCGGCGGCCACGTCAACCGAGGCCCGGAAGGCCACCGCCCGATGACCCATCAATTCGATGGCGGCAACCGTCTCGGCGGCCGCCACTTCGTCCCGACGGTAGTTGACGGCAACATCGCACCCGTCCGCAGCCAATCCGAGGGCGATGGACCTCCCGATTCCCCGGCTTTCTCCGGTGATCAGGGCCACCCGCGGTGATCCGTTCGGCGGCATCGTTCCACTGTCGTCTGGGATTATGGCGCAACCCGTCTTGCCCGGAGGGGTGGGTTTCGGCCATGCTTCCCCGGTTCCGGCACGGCGTCAATGCGCTCGGCCTCAGAGAAATCGAACACAGGAGGACACCATGGGAAAGCTCGACGGCAAGGTAGCGATTGTCACCGGCGCAGGACGCGGGATCGGCCGCGAGGAGGCGTTGATGCTTGCCTCAGAGGGCGCCAAGATAATCGTCAATGACGTCGGCGCCTCCCTCCAGGGCGTGGGTGACGACAAGCACCCGGCTGAAGAGGTGGTCGAGCTGATCAAGGCGGGCGGGAGCGACGGGGCGGTCAACGCCTCCGACGTCAGCTCGTGGCAGGGGGCCAAAGAGCTGGTCGAGCAGGCCATTGATACCTTCGGCCAGCTGGACATCCTGGTAAACAACGCCGGAATCCTCCGGGACAAGATGAGCTTCAACATGGAAGAGTCGGACTGGGACGATGTCATCCGGGTCCACCTGAAAGGCCACTTCGCCCCGGCCCACCATGCCGCCGTCTACTGGCGGGGCCGGGCCAAGGCCGGTGAGACGGTCAGTGGTCGCATCGTGAACACCTCGTCCGAAGCCGGACTGTTCGGGAACGCCGGTCAGGCCAACTACTCCTCGGCCAAAGCCGGCATTGCCTCGCTGACCTGGGTGTTGGCCCGTGAGCTCGAACGCTATGGGATCACGGTCAACTCCATCTCTCCCCGGGCCCGCACCCGCATGACCGAGAACCTCTTCGGCGAGATGGCCAAG